>CAYNZI010000400.1:0-3443 GCA_964401565.1 uncultured Spongiibacteraceae bacterium | reverse complement strand
AGTATCTCAAGGTAAAACTCCCTAGTGGCCTATATGCGGTATCGGCTAACCGGGGAAAACCTTTAGTGTGATTTTGTCTTTAATCATTATTTACTAACAGAAGGCCTATAATTCCTGACCTTTGGGCCTATGATAAAATTGAGTTTAAAGGAAGTTAAATAGTGACAACTCCTGCATTTTAATATAGCTCTGCTGTGCGGCCTGCAAGCCGGTTAGTTGCAAATTAAAGCGGCTAATCGCTTCTGCATAGTCAAGGTCTTGTACTTCGGAGAGAGCCTCCTGAAGCTGAAGATTAAAACTATCATTGATATCCAACTGGCTTTCAACCCTCCCAAGCCTTACACCAACATCCACCCTCACATCCAGAACATGATTAAGGGCCTGATCAATATTGGTCAAAGCACGGCCCATTTCGCTATTAAACACAGCTAGCTGGGCCGGTGCAGACGTCACCGAATCCATTTGGTCTGCTATATCTTGCAAAGTGGAAAAGATATCAGTCTGAACTGATGGTGAGATTTGAAAATTGTCACCGTCGGCCGGTATACCGTCAATCTTCGCACGCACACCTGCAAACTCTATGGCATCGCCGGCGACATAATTGCCGCTCACAATAACGGCAGATAATGCATCAAGTACCTCATAGGTTACCGGATCAGCGGGCGTTGGTTGACTGAAAACAATACTGTATGTATCTGGATTAAACGTACCCGAAACGGAATTACTGCCCATCACAGCCGTACCGGAGTTCGCATTGTCTGCCTTTATGTCAAATACACCATTGCCAGAGGGAATTGACATGAATACGTCAAAACCGGAGTCTCGCACTGCCACTTGCGTACTTTGGGCCAACTGCAGCAAGCGCTGCCCATTGTCTCCCTGATAAGAGGTGACGTTGCCCTGCACAGTAAATGGTTCGGTGCGGGATTGGAATCCCGCAAATATGTATTCTCCATTTGCATCTCGTGTATTCGAGAGGGCGCGTAATTCGTCAATACGAGCCGAGATTTCCTTACCAATACTGCCGCGGGTTTCCGGTGTCTGACTAGCATTGTTAGCTTGAACCACCAGTTCACGAACACGGCCGAGTAGATTTCCCACATCCGCCAGTACAGACTCCTCTCTTGCCAATTGACTCTGTGCAACTCCACCATTACTTTGATACTGGTCGGTCCGCTCAAGACCCTCCGTAATAGCGAGGACCTGAATGGCAGCCGCAGGATCATCTGAGGGAGTCAGCAGTCGCTTGCCTGTCGCGAGCTGCTGTTCAGTCTGTTGGAGTTTGCTCTGCTGATTCAAAATTGCAGAAATACCCTGCTGAAAAATCTGGGCGCTAGATAATCGCATAATTAGTACCTATCGCCGTGTGGCATTCAGAAGTGTTTGAAAAAGCTCATCAGCAACCGAAATCATTTGCGCCGCCGCCTGGTAAGCCTGCTGAAATCGAAGCAGGTTTGCCGCCTCCTCATCAAGATTTACTCCCGATACACTTTCTCGCGCGCCCTGTGCCTGCGCTAACAAAACACTTTCCGTACTGGCCGCCGTTTCAGCTTGACGGCTTTGTACAGCAACACCGGCCACCAACTGGCCATAGGTCTCTTGATAACTGGCATTTCCGCTTAGAAGTGGCCTGGATGTTTGCAGACCGGCCAGGAGCAAGGCATTGCGGTTATCACCGCTCCCACCCACATTGTCGGAGAGATTTATTTCATCCCCAGCTTGTGGCTGACCGCTTACAGTAAACTCAATACCCGGCAGAGATAAGACCGCTCCATTGCCCTGCGTGGCAGGGTCATAGGCCAAAGGGCCGCCAGCGATGCCTGTTAGAACAAACCCTGGCACGCCAACACCCAAAGCGTCGGGATCAAAGGTCAGGCCAACTTGCCCCGACAGGGGCAGGCTTGACGTATTGGTCACACTTAAGTTTTCGACTTGCATCGAACCCACGTTACTTGACCCTAGCCCAGATAAAAGCGGGGCGGCAGCGGCAATATCCTGCGCTCGATTTATCGCGACATCGAACTGCATCGCTCCCATTCGCGTTGGCTGAATGACAAAATTATCGCCCTCTGAAGCAACTCCACTTATGTTGATAGTCAGGCCATCAACAACAAATGGACCAGCGCCAACCTGGGTTGTACCGCTCGCCTCGTTTTGCAGGGTCCATTGTCCACCGGAGAACCGTAAACTGTAGTCGTTTCCCGTCAGACTTGTGGCATCGCTGATATCAACAGCGAGCGATGCCGTCCCTGAGTTTGCCGGATCGGGGGTAAATGAGCCGCTGGACACTTGGAAGAACTCGCCACCAAACTGATTATTCAGATCCAGGCCCAATTGATGCTGCTTATTAAATGTTGAGGCAACACCTGTTGCCAGCAGACCCAGTTGATTCTGCGCCGGCTCGAGTACCTTGTCTCGAAAATCAAGAGCCGCGCCCAGCGAGCCGCCACTCAGAAAACGGCTCAGGTCGACAATACCGCCAGCCGGATTAGATGTACCCACCAACAATCCCTCATTGTCAAAAGGGTCGGGGGCGGTTACGAGTTGTTCAGCAGTAAAGCCCACAACAAGAGGCTGCCCCTTACCGACCATAACGTTGACAGCGCCATTGGATTGTTCAACCGTTGTCACTGCAACGACTTTCGAAAGTTCATTGATGAGCTGGTCGCGCGCATCAAGCAGATCGTTTGGGGGCTCACCACCGGAGCGAACGGAGGCACGAACCACTTCATCATTAAGGCTGGCAATACGAGAAGCGAGCGAATTGGCCTCTCCAACCGCTGATTCAATTCGAGAGTTCACCTCAGCGCCCAGGTTGCGAAAGCTGTCATCAAGGTAGTGAAAACGATCTGCGAGTCCCCGGGCCTCTCCCAGCATCGCCTGCCGCTCTGGCAAGGAGCTGGGGTTGTTTGCAACACTGTTTACTGAACTGAAAAAGCCCTCTAGCGCGGGTGAAAGGCCCACTGCAGGGTCAGCCAGTAACGCATCCAATCGACTCGACAACTGGTAAAAAGACTCGAACTCACTTTGCGACGATGTACGTGTGCGTACTTCTGAAACCAGAAACTGATCATAAGAGCGAGTTACCGAATTAGTTCCCACCCCTGTGCCAATATAGCTCCCACCATTGAATTGTGCGGGTAGTGACCCAAAATTCACTCGCTGGCGACTGTAGCCCTCAGTATTTACATTGGCTATATTGTGGCCGACAGTCCCTATTGCCCGCTGCAAGGAAAGAAGTGCTGATGTCCCGACATTTAGAAGATCTGCCACTGTATTTTACCTAGTACCCTTGAGTTAGAAATTGCTGCTGTTAGCTTGATAGCGGCAATTTTTGTGAATTCTTTAGCTCTTCTATGATTTCGCCATAGGAGCCCCTGCTGACAATTCCCATTATTTTGTCGGCATACTGCGGGTCGGTGGCATATCCTGCATTCTGTAGT
>CAYNZI010000399.1:0-3448 GCA_964401565.1 uncultured Spongiibacteraceae bacterium | reverse complement strand
TGTAGCTTTTTTGCTGAAATTCTTGCTGCGTCTGGAATGCAGATGTGTCGAAAGAATGACAGCTCACACACTGTTGAATCGATAACCTTTAAGAATATCAGACGAATGATTAAACCACTATCAGCAAGAGTGATTGAAACAATGAAACCTGGCAGTCCGGTTATGTCAAATGCGAGTGAAAACACTGGGCTGCGGGTGAAATGTGCGAAAGGCGGCACCAAGACATTTTTCTATCGTTATAGGAGCCCGGAGACTGAAAAACTGACTCAGTTGAAGATAGGTAAACCTCATATCTTTCGTTTCGACTTATCGCATCTAAGCCCGCGTATTATTTCTAGTTATTAAATTTTCCTGCCAGTTTCAGCTGAGAGGTCATGGCTTTTCGGCCAGAAGGGGTGAGTGTATTTAGGTTGATGATGTTTGCCAATAGGTCTTAATGGGTTCGGGTATATACACATGTTGACACACAGGGTGTTGGTGATACGGTAGATACGTTTGGATCTACATGGGAGAGTTTATCATGCTAAGCGACGTTAAAAAATGGGGTAACAGCGCTGCTGTGCGTCTACCAAGCAAGGTGTTGGCGGCGGCTGGGTTGGATGTTGGTGCCCCGATATCCATTGAGGTTGTTGATAACAAGGTCATTATTGAGCCGCTTGCCGATAAGACGGCAAGGCGCTTTAAGCTCCCTTTTAGCGAAGCGCAATTATTATCTGGGCTTGATGAGTATACAGCGCATGCTGATGAGCTTGCAGAGCTGTCTTCTTCTGAGCTTGCTGAGTAGTGGTTAAAACACATATCCCATCACGTAATGACATTGTCTGGATTGATTTCGATCCGACGAAGGGAAAAGAGATCGGTAAATACCGGCTCGCTCTTATTTTATCGTCCAAGGCTTATAGCCAGCAGACAGGTCTAGTCATGTGCTGTCCTATCAGTACTGGTATTCGAGGGGGAGAAACAGAAGTCCTCGTTTCCAACCTAGACAAACCGTCGGTAGTGGCCGCTAGTCTGATTCAAACGCTTTCTTGGAAGGATAGAAAGGCTAAGTTAATCACAAGGGCCGAAGACGGTGTGATGGAGCAAGTCTTGGTGCGACTGATTCCTCTCCTTGGTATGGGTGATGTGATTGATCAGCTTATTGAATAGAAGATCGTGCTCGTCAAGAGTTAGTTGACCTTTAACGGACTCTCCTCTAGGCGTGTTTCCGCCGCCTCAGCTGCTATGCGGCATTGCCGTACTCCGGGCGGAAAGGGTAAAAAAGCTCCCCTCCGGCCTCGGTATGCCCTTTTTTTTCGGCGGCCGTTCTATAAAATCATTTGAAACTACTGGACGGCTCGACTAACTGCAATATAAGCTCCTGCCGCAACCTTAACGACTTAGACAAAATGTGTAATGTGAGTCCTGATTTCAGGCCCCTAAATTGGAGATAATGAAAAATGACAATGCTGTTTGATGATGTGATTCTCGGCCGCCGCAGTATCCGAGGGTATAAACCCGAGCCTGTTCCCAAAGCGTTAATAACGGAAATTCTTGAGCTAGCGATGCGTGCGCCATCGTCTATGAATACGCAGCCTTGGAATTTCTATGTTATATCTGGAGAGCCGCTAGACCTTATTCGTGCTGGAAATACCGAGCGAAACCTTGCCGGGGTACCGCATTCGCGCGAATTTCGAATCGGACAAGCCTTTGAAGGCCAGCACCGGGACCGGCAGGTCGGAGTAGCAAAACAATTGTTCTCAGCTATGGGTATTGCCAGAGAAGATAAAGACGCGCGGCAGGATTGGGTATTGCGCGGCTTTCGTCAATTCGACGCGCCGGTTTGTGTCATTGTAACTTATGACCGAGCGCTAGCTGACAGCGACGACACCGCCTTTGATTGTGGTGCAGTGACAACGGCGCTGGTGAATGCCGCTTGGTCTCGAGGGCTTGGAGCTGTTATCAATAGCCAGGGCATTATGCAATCACCGGTTGTGCGTGAGCACGCCGGTATTGCCGAAGACCAGGTCATTATGAAAGCCGTTGCGCTCGGTTGGCCCGACGAGGAGTTCCCGGCAAATGCTGTGATTTCTGAGCGCAAAGGAGTGGATGAAGCCACTGTTTTTATAGGTTTCAACGATTAAAGAATCCTCAATTGAGCAGCTCAACTAATTGCCACTTAAGTTGAGCTGTAATGCGGCAGCGGGTTACATGCTTACTCTGCTTGGTCTGTAGGTGATGAGATTAAAGGGGTCAGAGCCCTTACAAAATACTGCCCCTTCAATTAGACCGATTTGCGTTTTAGTTCCTGTCCACCATATCCTTGCCGAGCCGACGCCAAGTCAGTAGGAAGAACACCGAACTGGCGGCGTACATCAGCGCCACAATGACCATCGCCGACTGTAAACTCTGGGCGTATACCTGCCCGCAGACATTCTGTAAATTCTCGTTCAACTCTCCTATAGCCCTGGGGTGACACTGATTTCGCGCCAATTCCTCTGCTGCCACACCTAGTTCGGCCAGGCCACTGGTAAAGAAAATATCGGAAACTAAACCGATGAATAGAGGGCCAAAACCGTAGCCGATCAAATTGACGACGAACAATAACACTGCCGTGGCCACTGCACGCACACGCATGCTCACCACTCCCTGGCCTATAGTGTACTGGGCGGCAAGATAACCATATTTCACGAAACCTCCGATGACCAGCCCAATGGCGGCATAAAGCAGATTCTGTGTCGTGAAAGCAAAAACATAAAATGGAATCGACAATGCCAGGCCTATAGCGGGCACCCAGGCGATGGCACCCGGGTACTTTTTATAAAGCTTGGTCGCTAGCCAGCCAGTAGCAAAGGTGCCAATGGCTGAAGACAGCGACACAGGTGCGTTAATCCAGATGGCCGCTTGACCGGTGGTGATTTCGTGAGTTCGAACGAGAAAGAGCGACTGGAATGAGCCGATTCCGTAACCGCAGAACGACGCCACAGTGGCACCAGCCGTCATTAGCCAGAAGGCGGGTTTCGTCGTCAGTTCGCGAATAGCCTCTCTCAGCTCGACCCGACCCTTGGATGTCGTTCCCGCTGGATCCGTGTAACCACGAGGCGGCTCTTTGACGGTCAGTTTAAAGACAACGGCAATCAACAGGCCAGGCAGGCCTACCACGATAAATGCCGTGCGCCAGTCGAATGCGTCGGTCACCCACCCACCAATCAGATTGGCAAACATAGTGCCGAGCGTTACGCCCATAGCGTAGATTCCCAGCGCCTGAGACCGGTCACGGGGCGCGTAATAATCAGCGATCAGGGAGTTGGCCGGTGGTGTACAGCCCGCCTCACCAATACCTACGCCAACACGACACATTAACAATATCCAAAACGCGCCGATGGTGACTGAACCAATGGTGACTTCGGTTGCGAGCCCACACAGCGCCGTCATTATCGACCACAAAACAACGCAGACGGTCATAATC
>CAYNZI010000398.1:0-3450 GCA_964401565.1 uncultured Spongiibacteraceae bacterium | reverse complement strand
TACTTTTAGCTCTAGCTGGAGGCAGCGAAATTCACCGTCAGATCCAGGCGATGTCTGCCGAGGTGCGCGGTTGGTGCTAGACTTAAATCGCGCGTTGCCGAGACCATGGAAACCACCCTGTGCGACTTTCAGTCGCTGGCCATGTTTAGCCAAGTCACCCAAAACTTCCTGCGTATCTTCATCGATAACAGTGGTGCCAACGGGAACATTCAGCGTCAGATCATCACCCCCACTACCGGTACAATCCCTACCGCGACCCTGCAGACCACTGTCCGCCTCATAATGCCGCTGGTAACGGTAATCGACCATGGTGTTTACGGCATCATCTGCCTGCAGCCAAACGCTGCCACCATCACCACCATCACCACCATCCGGCCCACCCTTGGCGATATATTTTTCTCGGCGAAAGCTGAGACTGCCGTTACCGCCGCGGCCTGCCTGAACCTTAATACTGGCCTCATCTACAAATTTCATGGTGCTCTCTACTTGATTCGCAACGCTGCAAATTCATTTTAGTCGATACCAGCCCTGTTAACAGCGTTAAAAAGCTAACTGATTTAAAAAATAGGCAGATATAAAAAAGCCCCGTCACATGACGAGGCTTTTTAACACTCAAAAACCCGATTTATGCGCTAACAATACTCACATATTTACGGCTTTTCGGTCCTTTAACTTCAAACTTAACAACACCGTCCGCCTTAGCGAATAATGTGTGATCTACGCCCAGACCAACATTGTTGCCCGCATGGAAACGCGTGCCACGCTGACGAACCAATATATTGCCTGCCAATACTTCCTGACCACCGAAACGCTTAACACCCAAACGCTTACTATTGGAATCGCGGCCGTTACGAGTACTACCACCTGCTTTCTTGTGAGCCATTGCTAATCTCCTCGTTTAACCGTTAATGCCGGTAATTTTCACTTCAGTATACCACTGACGATGACCAGCCTGTTTCATCGAATGCTTACGACGACGGAACTTCATGATTTTAATTTTCTTGTGGCGGCCCTGGGCGATAACTTCAGCCGTTACCTTACCACCGTCAACATAAGGTGCGCCGATTCTAGCGCCCTCACCTTCACCAACCATCAATACTTTATCAAACTCTATTGATTCACCGGTTGCTACTTCAATTTTTTCTAACTTAAGGGTTTCACCCTCTATAACACGGTGTTGCTTACCACCGCTTTCAATCACAGCGTACATAGTCTTACTCCACTAATAGGCCTGCTTGCAGTTTGGAACGATCGGCCAGCCACTTTTTACGGTCAGCTGGGACAAGTCCAGGCACCAAACCCACCTGGAAAAAAATAGAGGCAGGTTCAGATTTCGGGAGGCGCATTCTACGGTAGTTAACTCACGATAACAAGACCTTTTCCACGGCACTTTACCACCAGTCAATCAGACCAAACACCCACCAGCAGCGGCTTGACACAGAACAGGGCGAATCATAGCATGCTGCCCTAGAAGCCATAACCATCATCAGGCGCAACACACCATCCAACAATCGGGCAGCAATAGTTAATGCAACAGGTTCGCAATACAGTCGCGACAGAATTCAACGACGTCGATCAGCTGATCATCAAACAACTTCACTCCAATGTACCGCTGGTCGAAAACATCGGCCACTATATTGTTGATGCCGGCGGCAAGCGCATGCGACCTATGTTGGCGCTGCTATCGGGCGGCGCTAATGACAACCTCAACCAGAATCACATCACCCTGGCAGCCGTTATCGAATTCATTCACACCGCCACACTATTACATGACGATGTTGTCGATATATCCTCCCTGCGCCGGGGCCGCCCAACAGCCAATGAAGAATGGGGTAATGCGCCGAGCGTTCTAGTGGGCGACTTCCTCTATAGCCGTGCATTCCAATTACTCGTATCCATTGGCAACATGGACGTCATGAAGCTGGTAGCCGATGTCACCAATACCATTGCCGAAGGCGAAGTATTACAACTCACCAAGGCCGGCGACCCCGATACCACTGAAGATCAGTATTTTCAGGTTATTACCAACAAAACAGCAGTCTTGTTTGCAGCAGCCACAGCCGGCGGCGCTATTTTAGCGAACAAAGACGACATCACCATCGACAAATACTATCAATATGGCCTTCATCTGGGCACTGCCTTTCAACTGATTGACGACGTTCTCGACTATGAAGGTAATGCCGCCGACATGGGCAAAAATGTCGGTGACGACCTCGCCGAAGGGAAACCCACCCTGCCATTGATTTACGCCATGAGAAAAGGCACCGAACAACAGGCACAAGTCATTCGCAGCGCTATTGAAAACAAAACCAAGCGGGATATTGATGAGGTTATTTCAATAGTGAAACAAAGTGGCGCCTTAGCTTACACCAAAGACATGGCAAAAAAATCCAGCGAGAATGCGATATCCTGTATTAGCAGCGCCAAGGATACGCCCTACAAATCAGGCCTCGAACGCCTTGCCGCACTGGCTGTTGACCGAAATGCATAACCAAAGCCTTCCGGTCAAAATGTGAACAAACTCTCAAATTGACCCTGCAGGCCTTGATATCGCACGGATAAACTCCGACAATGGCAATAATTACAAAAGAGCCGCCAACACCCCTATTATGGACAGTCTTTTAAAACTAATTGCCACACTACTCATCTCATCAACACTGATTGCATGCGGCGGTGGCGGTGGCGGCAGTAGCGACACCAGCAGCTCGGGCTCCTCCACTCAAACGCCGGTATCCAGTGACCCTCCCAAAACTCCGGCCCCCACCACTCCCACTACACCTACCACTCCAGCCAAAACTGTTGACATCACGCTGTCTTGGGTAGCACCCACCACGCGAGAAAACGGTGACGCCCTGTTATTTTCAGAAATCAGCGGTTATGAGATATACTACTTCAAAGACGGCACCAGCGAACAAAACGACCAAGTTGTTTCCATAAAAGACCCGAATGCTGTGGAAACCACCATCACCAATCTCACCCTCGGAACCTACTATTTCGCCATTGCAACGCTGGATACGGCGGGCCTGTATAGTGACTCCTCCGACTATGTCGAACTGGTTATTGATTGATCTCTTTAACCACATCTGCTGAACAACTTTACACCTGACAAAAATTCTTTTAAATTGGCCTATTCAAACCCTGCAAGACTGAGGTTTTTTTCGTCGATCTAGCAACACTATGACTGAACTAAAATGAAAAAAGATCCCGATCTGATCAAAGCGGTTCCTAACGACGGCCGACAAAGGAATTTACCGGTGCTATTGCGGCAAACTAAAGACAATACAATTTCCATACTGCTAGCGCATCTGGAAAACCTGTTTAGCGCATGCGACGACTTGTTTTTTGACCTCTCCAGCCGCTCCATCAGTAATACCGAGCAAAACCTCTACTTTGAGTCCATGCGAGAAGTTCGCCTGAAAAAAGATGGGGTTATTGCCGCTTTCCGTTCAG
>CAYNZI010000397.1:0-3450 GCA_964401565.1 uncultured Spongiibacteraceae bacterium | reverse complement strand
AAAATTCTGGCAAATCTTTACTGACCTTACCCGGGAAATTCGGCTTTCGCTTCTCAAGAAATGACGTAATACCTTCAGCCGCATCCGGTGACGTTCCCAGGGCACTGATACCCGCAGTATCAACGCGATGCGATTCAATCGGGTGTGATGCGCCCAACATTCTCCACATCATGTGACGCAAAACCGTATTGGAAATGGCGGAGCTGTTTTCGGTAAATTCTTTGGCCAATTTTCTGGCCGCAGGCATTAAATCATCAGGTTCATGAATACTGCGAATCAAGCCTGCTTCGAGCGCTTCTTCAGAACGAAAAATCCGCGCCGAATAACACCACTCGAGTGCTTTACTGATGCCAACCAGGCGAGGTAAAAAATACGAAGAGCAACCCTCAGGAATGATTCCCCTTGCCGCGAAAACGAATCCCATTTTAATATTGGGTGCGGCAAGCCTGACATCCGCCGATAATGTCATCGTCATGCCAACACCCACAGCCGGTCCATTAAATGCAACAATCACGGGCTTCAAACAATCATAGATTCGTCGAGTCACTTCGCCACCACCATCACCGCGTTTTTGATCTGAGTCCATCGCCTCGCTATGGCCCTCCCAAGTCTCCGCGCCAGAAGAAAGGTCGGCTCCTGCGCAAAATCCGCGACCAGCACCAGTAAAAATAACCGCCAGCACATCGTCATCGGCATCCGCCATATCGAATGCTTCAATGAGCTCGAAGCACATCTTCCCATTAAAGGAATTCAGCTGGTCTGGGCGGTTAAGGGTAATCGTTAAAATATTGTCATCGACATCGTACAGAATCGTTTCAAAAGACATAGTGTTTACTCCAAACAAAAATCATAGTCAGTGTATTTGAAATTCCTATTGATAGTACCTGAAAGAAGCATGTGGTAGAAGCTGACGAACGACCTATATCACTCGCTCTAGGCACGGAGACAACGGTGTATGGCGTGACGTATTCAAAGTGAAAACTCGACAGATATCATTTTTTGAGCCGATGATAATTGCCGCCTTAGCATCCAGTATATTCAAAAAACCACAGAATTTTTTGATGTATTGGAACGCTGCTATCCGCCACTCTTTTGGATTTTTGGCCTGATATTCAGGCTCCGTTCAGCCTATATCAGGCTAAATGGCGACTAATATTCTGCCACTAAAAAGGTTACAGCCTAAAGCGATAGCGCCTCTCATGAATAGACTGCTGCTATTTTTTTCCTCTGTTTTTCTACTGTGCTCAAACGCTTCTCACGCCCAACATCAGTCATAGTACCGGCACGTCATCACCGGTATTTGTCATATCAACTATTTTAGGACGAAAGTCAGGAGGCTATCGACCAAATTTACTTCTCTCGCCTCCATTTCAGCTATAATAACCATCACAGTACTCACTATTTCCAAACTGTTTATCACATTGACTGATCACAAGAGAGCTTCTTTCCTTGTTACCGCGCTATTTCAAAACTATCTGCCAGCCCGGCACTCGCCATTTCCTGCTACTGCTATTTGCTATCTTTGCGCCCTATGTATCTACAACTACGGCTGCTAGTATCATTTCACTGAACAATGGCGATCAAATACACGGTGAGCTAGTGAAGCTCGAAGGCGAACATATTCACTGGGCCTCCGAGAGCTTTGGCATCTTGGTTATACCGACCGCCAACATTTCGAAACTGGAAACCATTAAGGCTTTGAAGATAAATGGCCACAATGACGCCTGTGTCCTAACCGGGATGAGCCGAGGCAGAATGCTGTTTCTTTGCGATGACAACAAGGAATACAGTAACCAAATACGAACAGTGAAAACACTGTTGCCCTATGAGAATTTTGCTCAAGGCGACTATTCTTATCGAGGCAAGATTCGCGCTGCCGGAGACTTCGCTGACGGGAACACCAATCGAATGGACTGGGATGTCGATACGGATACGGAGTTTCGGCGAGGAGACTATCGACAACGCATGGCTGCCGTCTACGATAGTAGATCCAGGAATGACGACCCAACAGACGAAATTTTTGACGTGCAATATCAGCTGGACGTATTTTTCCACGAGCGTTGGTTTTCTTACAACAAGGTTTCCTATGGTGTTGACGAACCTAAAAATATTGAAGAACAATTTAGTATGGGTAGTGGTCTCGGCTACCAACTGTGGGACACCGACCTAACTGCACTTTCTGTTGTCACGGGTTTGGACTATACCAAACGTAATTTCGACACCATTGAGGACCCTGACACGCTGAATAATGACGGCAATGGCGAGTCCATAAATTGGCGAGGCGGTACCGATTTTCGATATCGTCTGCCGCTATCCATTGGCCTCTTTCACAGGAACGAAATTCTCTGGTCCTTGTCCAATTCTGATGATTGGAAATTTGATTCTGAAACAGAAATACTCATGCCCTTAGGAGCAGGTCTTTTCTCAGATTTGAAAATTGAATATGACTACGATAATAGTTTGCGCAGTGACCGCTCGAAGAAATCAGACACTCGTATAAAAATTGGATTGGGGTATGAATGGTAATGGGTGACCGGCCGAAGGCAGCATCGAAGGATTATCGCCGTGTATTTATTCACTGGGCGGTAAGTGCCCTTTTTCTATGCCCCACTTTAGTTAATGCCCAACCATCGAAGTCGTGTCAATGTCTCTGGCAAGGCTCATTCAGCACCATCGTGAAACGCTCTGACTTTATTGCCAGTGGAGAGGTGATCACTACGAAAGGTAATTCCATCGATTTCAAGATAGCCAGGACAATGGCTGATAGAGCAATCAACACTAAGGAATTCAACAATGTCATTCGCATCTGGGGCGACGACGGCAAACAGTGCCGACCCGTCATTACTGAATTCCCTGTCGGCTCTCAGTGGGTCGTGGCGCTCACAAAAATCACTAGTAACGTACCTGATGGATTCAATCCCAATACCCCGAACGTCAGCTACGGGCGAATCAACGACTACTATTTATCACAGTGCGGAGCCTATTGGCTGCGATTGGATGAAGGCTATGTGGTTGGAAATTTTGTTAATGGTCGCCGCTGGGAATGGGAAAATGAGGACATGAACCCTGTAAGGCTCGAATTAGTGGAAGCCTATGTTAACGATACTATCCCCGAACAATCATTAATCGAGGCGGCAAAACCGTTAACTGAAGCAAAAATATTATTGGAAAAAACCAAACAGTGGTTACATAACCAGTAACCACCCTCGACTAAACGTCTGGCCGCAACAACACATTGCTAAGCACCTTTGTGTCGAACGACATCCACCAGCTCATCGAGCATTCCCAGTGATAGTCCCCAAATTCGTTTCTCCTCAAAATAGTAACAGGGCATATCCACCGAAACCTGCTGTCTCTGCCATTTCATTGTTTGGCGATTATCTCTATCGGCCAAAAACCCGAGCGGCACCCACACCACCTCTGCTACTTCGTGATTAGGATTGAGCTCTG
>CAYNZI010000396.1:0-3451 GCA_964401565.1 uncultured Spongiibacteraceae bacterium | reverse complement strand
CAGGCAGGCGTCAACACCGGCAGATCGTGCGGCTGAAGTAAGCTCAATGGCTTCGTGACAACTATTTGCCCCCGTGCCTGCAATGATGGGTATACGCCCATTGACCTGATCGACTACATGTTTTATCACCATGCAATGTTCTGCAACACTGAGTGTTGCAGACTCACCGGTAGTGCCCACTGCAACAATGGCACGGGTGCCTTCTTGAAGGTGAAAATCCACCAGATTTTTTAGTGCCGGCCAATCGATATCACCGATGTCTGTCATCGGGGTTACCAGAGCTACCATACTGCCCGTAATCATTGACTACCTCCACAATTTAAGGAAGCCGACATGGTACTGACCGCCTCGGCTAAGCTCAAGCATTAATAACCCTAAGGGGCCGTCATTCGCAAATTAGGGGCTTGTTTTCACCACTTAGTGAATTACACTGGCAAATCGCGGTCGTACAATAAGTTAAACTGTCATTTTGGGAAGGTGTATTTCAGTGAATAAATGGATATTTCAATTTCTTCTTGCTGCCTGTTTGGTTTCGTCGTCGCTGGCGGCACAAGCGTTGCGAACGGAACCCGTTTCTCCCATAGGTCGAAAGTTTATGGAGGATCAACACGACATTATCGATGACCTGGCAAGGCGCAACTTTGGTCGTCAGCTGAATGGTCAGAAGGATAACGATTTCGCGGTTATGCAGCGATTGTTGGACGAGAATATTGTAACGGCAGACCAAAGAGCAAAATTGCAAGCGATGGGCTTGATTCTAGGGAGTATTTTGAAATCGGAATACGGGCTTAATTGGATCGTCTATTTTGACAAGTACGGGCGTTCCAGGTCACTGCAAGTACCTGGCTATGACAGAGACTTTATCTTTCCGGTAACCCAGGTGTCGAGAAAGGCAGAAGTTGGTATTCGTGTAAATATTGCAGAGGTCTATCGGGAGCTGGAGAAGTCGATTGTGAATATTCGTAATCGACCTTTGCTGTAGCAGCGCTCTGGCAGTGACTACGCTGTTAACCTGAGTTTTTGCAGAACGGCTTCAAGCGCTCTTTCCATAAACGACATTCTATTGGGTTCGACGATTCTAATCGTGCCCTCGATAATGCCGTTCGCTAGATCTAGTCGTGTCTCTACTGACTGCTTTACGCCTGTTTGATCCACAAACATATAGTGATTAGAGACACGACTAAACCAGGCTAGTTTTAACTGGACAACAGTGTTTGGGCGATCAAACTCAAACCAGGTGCCAAAATTCATGGCGTCCAGTTTTTGAGTGATCGATTTTTGCTCAGTCGTTAGTGGCAGCGGCGCGGGTGTTATCGGTTTTTTCACCCGGGTTGCTGGCTTTACATTAGATGTTATTGTTCCCGGTTGCGGTATTTTCTGTGTCCCATCCTTGGCATGGTTTTCTGTGGTGTTATCGCGTGGCCGAGAGTGGTAAGCAAGTTCTTGTGCATCTTTTAACGCGCTCATCAAGTTTTTGGATGCGGCGGGGTCGTAGCCGATGGTGTTCAGCCCGTCAGAAACCGATTTTTCCATATCTGCTTGATGGCGTTGAAAGTCAGTTTTATTATCGGCGACTGCCGATGGTTGAACACTCCAGATCACACCGTCAACAACTTTCAAAGCAGATTCCCAGCTCAGACTTTTTTCACCGTGTCGCAGTAAATTGAACGACAAAAAGTCTGACCAGGGTTTGCGTAGCAAAGAAGTGACATTTTCAGGTATCTGTGCCAGTTCTGTACGTTGGTCAAATTCATTGCTGGCACGCTGTTTGGATACGTCCAGTTTTTCCAGTCCTTGTTGTGATTCAGTGTTTCTCTTTTCAACCATTTGGGAGCGTTTTTCGAGGTTTTCTTTAAACCGAAAAAAGTCTTCCAGTAACTGCTCGAATATGGACTCATCATCAATAAAGCCTTTTAGAATTGCTTCGACAGTTGCTTTGATTTTTGGTAAAACGGTGCGGTCTTGTTCTTTCTTAACCCATTTTCCGCCCACTTCTGCCATGGCGTTTAGCAAGACGCGAGCATTGTGTTGATAATTATCGAGAAAGGATTTGTCCATCAATGCCATTTTCAAATATGGCGTGTGCAAATGACTAAGCAGGGCTTTGACCGAATCATGTAGATTGGGATCTTCCAGCATATAGCGAAAAATCATACCTACAAGGTCGACAGTTTCCGCATCGCTTTTGGTCATTTTGTGGCGGGCATTGTCATCGCCAAGTTTAGCCAGTTGCCCAAACAGTTTTGCTTCAACGGTTTCTGCTGGCAGTGCTTGATTCAGCACCGCAGAGGACAGAAACGCCTTGGATTGCTGGATCGCAGATAACGCAAATGCATAGTCAACGCCGGAGAAGGTATCGACACCTCCGGCTCCATCAGTTGGTACGCCTGAAAAACTGACCCCGCCCGCCGTTTGAGTGCGGTGGGGTGACGAAGACGAAGACTGTAGTGCTTGAATAGCGCTATACAGCTCTTGTTGGTGAATAATACTTTCTTGTGTTTCTAAGTTTGTGGAAATTTCAGGGCGTTCGGTTTGACCGGCATTCGGCTGCGTCGCCGCTGTCGGCTGACTTGATTTTTCTTTGGATACTTCAAAACGAAGATTTGATAAAATACCTTTGTTGACGAGTATATCGTTAAGGGCTCCGAGTTCTTTCGCAAAGCTAATAACAAAAATTCTACCCAGCTGTTTGTAGATCAATATTTTAGCTTTGCTGTCTATGGTTAGTTCGGCAAGGGCTATTTGTAGTGCATGGCAGACAGCAGCGGGGGCAAAAGGGTTGGTTTCATCGTCAACGCTTTTTCCGCCACGGATGACAGCCATTCGGCGATTGAGTTTCCACAGGGCTTCAGAATTGCGACTGTTGGATTTGGACACAATGACAGAAATTGCCAAATCACTTTCCAGCTGATCTCTGTTCACCAGTGACAGGCCGCCCAAGTCAAGTGAGTTATCGCTATGGCTCGATGGTTCATCTCCCTTGATAAAACGCTCGAAACTGGATAATAAGCCGTTCTTGAATGCCGCATGCATGTTGTCGCTGCGCTGTTTCAGTTCCTGCATGGCCTCAAAGTAGCGGCGTTGATCTTGGTTGTTAGTACATTGCTCAGCGTGTTCGAAAAGAGCATCGGCGATCGTTTTTTCTGCGGCCAATAACAAGTCGCCATAATACTTATGGGCGTGATCCTGGCAGTTCTGCAGTATTTCCATTCGCGGTTAATTCCGTGTCAATAAACCATAAGCCGAAGAGTTCGGGACAATAGTGTTAATGTAGTCCATTTTTCAATTTATGGTGCTGAAAGAGGGAGTAAAGATTGTGGTTTTTGGGCTAATTCGGGTAAAAAATCAGTAACTTGCGAAGCCTGTCGTAAAAACGGTGCCGATCGATATCATTTAAAAATGACGAGTAGGCAGCCATTTTTTGTACGACGTGTTGTTGTCGAAAACAGCA
>CAYNZI010000395.1:0-3466 GCA_964401565.1 uncultured Spongiibacteraceae bacterium | reverse complement strand
TAACACCAGTGTGCTGGCGGAGTTACAGGCGAGCACGATCATTGATGGCTGATAGTGGTGATACGCTCGGCTGACAATGTCACAGGCTCTTGATATCAGTATGTCATCATCGAGTAAGCCGTAAGGGAAATAGAGGTTGTCTGCCAGGTAGGTTATCGTGGCATCGGGCAATTGCAGGCGAATGTGCTGGACGATGCTGAGACCACCAACACCGGAATCAAAAACCAGTATATGGGGCGCATTGATCATGGTAGGTATACGAATATTTCCATTGGTACCGCATGATAGCGGTAATGCCGCTTAAAGTCGCTCTTCAGGGCGTAGCACCTGCAAAATGCATGATTCATTGAATCATTGTTGCCCATCGTTTATCACAATCCATAATTTCTGTAGTATGGCGCGCTATCAGTTAATACACAGGGTGAGCTATGAGGGTTATTTCGGTCAATACTAACGGTATTCGAGCTGCAGCGAGAAAAGGGTTCTTCGACTGGTTGGCAATACAGAACGCCGACGTTGTGTGTGTACAGGAAACCAAAGCTCAAATCGATCAGTTAACTGACCCTGTTTTTCATCCAGAGGGCTATCATTGCTATTACTTCGATGCTGAAAAGAAAGGCTACAGTGGTACTGCTTTGTATTGTAAAAAGAAGCCGAAAAAAATTACTAGGGGATTGGGTTGGGACCCTGCTGATTCCCAAGGGCGTTATATACAGGCTGATTTTGACGGAGTAAGTGTTGCTTCAATTTATGTGCCGTCGGGATCGAGTGGGGATGAAGCGCAAGCCCGAAAAGAAATATTCATGACCCATATAATGGATTATTTCAAGGCGATGCGAAAAAAGCGCAGAGAGTTTATTTTTTGTGCAGATTGGAACATTTGCCACAAAGAAATTGATATTAAAAATTGGCGAGGAAACCGCAAGAACTCTGGGTTCTTGCCCCATGAACGAGAGTGGTTGGACGGATTATTTGACGATGTTGGTTACGTGGATGCTTTCAGGAAGATAAATGAGGAAGAAGATCAATATACATGGTGGTCAAATAGGGGGCAGGCTTGGGCCAAAAACGTCGGGTGGCGATTAGACTATCAAGTAGTCACCCCCGGATTAGTCGACAAGATTCAGTCGGCCTCTATCTATAAAGATGAGCGTTTTTCTGATCACGCCCCTTTTATTATGGATTATGATATTGACTACTAATTCGAGCCCCCAAACAATGCTGTGGGGTTAGGTTGAGTTGCCACTTTTCTGCAATAAAGGTAAAGTACGCGGCGCTTGTAATCGGCGAGTTAATATCGCCACCATTTAAAATTGAAGGTTATTCCAATGAACTTTATTTCTTCTGCCTACGCTCAAGAAGCAGGGCAACAACCGCCAGAAGCGGGGATGATGCAGCTAGCTCTTATGGTGGGCTTGTTTGTTATGTTTTACTTTATCGCTATCCGGCCACAGCGCAAGCGCCAGAAAGAGCATACCGAACTGGTCAGCAACCTAGGTAAAGGGGATGAAGTTGTGACTAACAGCGGTATTCTCGGAAAGATCACCAAATTGGACGATAATTATCTGACCTTACAAGTCACTGATAATGTTGAACTGAAATTCCAAAAAGGTTCAATCCTCGCTGTTTTGCCAAAAGGCACGTTGAAGTCTATCTAATTTCTATCGCTGGCATCTTTCTGGAGATGTCAGCGCCCATTTGAATCATGTTAAACATCAGTTAGACTGGGCCAAATAATAACGCAGCTGGCCGGACTTAATGATGGGTATTACTTTTCCTCCTCGATTATCCCTCGCACAAACACCAACACCATTGATTGCTATTGATCGCATCAGTGAGATTTTGGGTGGTCCGAGAATCTGGGTAAAACGCGATGATATGACCGGTAGCGCCGTTAGCGGCAATAAGATCCGGAAACTCGAATTCTCTCTGGCAAAAGCACTGGAAGAGGGTTGTGACACCATTATTACCTGCGGGTGTGTACAGTCCAATCATTGCCGCACTACCGCTATTCTTTGCGCACAATTGGGGCTGAAATGTCACTTGATTTTGCGAGGAGACGAAGACTCAGAGGTCGACGGTAATTTGTTGCTGGATCGACTGGCTGGCGCGGAAATCAGCTTCTGCTCCAATCTTGAGTATCAGCAAAAAGGTGACGAAATAACGCAGCATTGGCTGCAGCACTATCAAGACCGAGGCGGTAAGGCTTTTTCGATTCCAGTCGGCGCGAGTGACGGCACAGGCTTGTGGGGTTATATCGCTGCCTGTGAAGAGTTAAAGAACGATTTTGCCCGGGAGAACATTCAACCGGGTCATATTATTTCGGCAACAGGCTCGGGTGGAACCCAGGGTGGTTTAACCGTTGGCAATGAATTGTTTCAACTGGGAGCCCGAGTTTTGGGCATGGCAGTCTGTAACGACGTTGACTATTTTGTCTCTAAGATAAAGCAAGATATCGCCGAGTGGCAGCAGTGGTATTCACCAATAATTAGTCCTTCATTTGATAGCGCGTCATTGAATATCCATGTTATCGACGACTATATAGGCCCTGGTTATGCCCAGGCGACGCCGGAAATATTTGCCACTATCAACATGGCCGCTCGATTGGAGGGGCTGATACTTGACCCGGTTTATACGGGCAAAGGTTTTCACGGCATGCTTGATCAAATAAAACAGGGGTGTTTTGATGACACTAACGATATCGTTTTTGTGCATACCGGTGGCATATTTGGGCTTTTCCCGCAGCGAGATCAATTGGGATTAAGCTAGAACGAAACTAAGATTGAACATAATCAGAGAATAATAATGGAAACAATAACTGCACTTGTGCAATGGTTGAATGGCATTGTATGGGGTCCGCTAATGCTCGTGTTGATCTTGGGCACGGGTTTTTTCTTGATGATGGGTCTAGGCTTTATGCCGCTTCGGCGAATACCCAGTGCCTTTCGATTGCTACTCGACGGGCGCCATGCGGAATCGACGCATGGTCAAATTTCGCCGTTTAACGCATTGATGACCTCATTGTCGGCCACCATAGGCACCGGTAATATCGCGGGCGTTGCTACGGCTATTACTATTGGTGGGCCGGGCGCTTTATTCTGGATGTGGTGCACGGCACTTGTTGGCATGGCGACCAAATATTCTGAGGCCGTGTGTGCTGTGCAATATAGGGAAATAGATGAAGGCGGCAACTACGTTGGTGGGCCGATGTATTATATTAAAAACGGCCTCGGTGATAAATGGAAATGGCTGGCTGGAACGTTTGCATTTTTTGGTGCAGTTGCAGGCTTTGGTATGGGTAACACGGTACAAGCGAATTCTGTTGCAGATGCGCTGTCCAGCACTTTCAGCATACCTCCAATGGTCACCAGTGCGGTAATGGTGGTGTTGGTCGCGCTGGTTATTCTCGGCGGCGTTAAACGCATCGCCAGCGTTGCAGGTTTTCTTGTGCCTATTATGGCGATGA
>CAYNZI010000394.1:0-3481 GCA_964401565.1 uncultured Spongiibacteraceae bacterium | reverse complement strand
GGTGGTGCCCGGCCTGCTCCTCGGTGTTAAAATCCGATCCATGAAGTTTACTCCAGTCGGACATCGTACTGAGTTTGTCCTTGAACTGAAGCGGCTGTTATCGAACCTGGCTACGGAGTGAGGTGCTCTCTGTCGATGCGTAATGTCGTATTATTAGTGAATTTATCTATAGCTGGCTACTTTAAATACGATCAAGTCTTGGTTACAATGCCAAGCTTCGTTCCCTCTCCAAAAGTGATGGGTTCTGGAAAACGGATCAGTTTACGAGGTTTAACCAGCGTAGAACTATGAACATACAAAACAGAAATTGCCCGCTCAGCGTTCGAGCACTTATGGGTATGCGCGAAATTACGCGCTGGCGATGGTAATACCGCTTTGGTCGGTTTGGCCTTGTGCGCCAGAATCGACATTTTCTGAATTGACTGTTTAAACCGTTTTCTTAAAGGACTCTCTCGATGGACGCCCAAATATTTGCCGAACTGGCAACCCAGCAGTACAACCGTATCCCAGTAAGTCGCGAGGTCCTTGCCGATCTCGACACGCCGCTTAGTAGCTACTTGAAATTAGCCGACGGCGAGTATTCCTATCTATTTGAATCAGTGCAGGGCGGAGAAAAATGGGGGCGTTATTCGATCATAGGGCTTCCCTGCCGAACCGTGCTGAAAATTTGCGGTTATGTCGCCACCATTGAAACCGATGGCGAGGTCGTTGAACGCCTAGACTTGGAAGACCCGCTGGCATTTGTTGAAGAATTTCAGAACCGCTATCGAGTGCCTGATTTGGACGATATGCCAGCCTTTTCTGGCGGTCTGGTGGGATACTTTGGTTATGACACCGTGCGCTATGTTGAGAAGCGGTTACGAGATTCAATGCCCGAAGATAAGTTGGGCACACCAGATATTTTATTAATGGTATCTGATGAAATACTGGTATTTGATAATTTGTCGGGGACGATCCGCCTGATCATTCATGCGGACCCGACGCTGCCTGATGCTTACGCAAAAGCGCAGGCGCGAATTACCGAGTTGGTAGAGCGGCTGCAAGAACCGGCGGCGCGATCACTGCCCGCGGTGTCGCTGGCGCAGGAGGAGCAGGCTGGTCGAATCGGTGAAAACGATTTTGTCTCTGTGTCTGGTGAAGAAGCCTATAAGCAGGCAGTAGAGACGATTAAAGAGTATGTATTAGCTGGCGATGTTATGCAGGTGGTGACCTCTCAGCGTTTGATTGCTGATTTTACCGGAGAGCCACTTAATCTTTATCGGGCTTTACGCAATTTAAACCCGTCTCCCTATATGTACTTCCTTAATTTGAAAGATTTTTATATTGCTGGCTCGTCGCCCGAAATTCTGGCGCGACTCGAAGATGGCGTTATTACAGTGCGACCAATAGCGGGGACTCGTCGTCGAGGTTATACCGATGAGGAGGATCGTGCTCTGGAGGCCGAGTTACTGGCTGACCCTAAAGAAATTGCCGAGCATTTAATGCTTATAGATTTAGGTCGCAACGATGTGGGAAAAGTGTCAGAAATCGGTTCAATAGAACTCACTGACAAAATGATTGTTGAGCGTTACTCACACGTGATGCATATCGTTTCGAATGTAACCGGTAAATTGCGAAAAGGTAAGACAGCAATGGATGTGTTGCGGGCTACGTTACCCGCTGGAACGTTGAGCGGCGCGCCGAAAATTCGAGCGATGGAAATCATAGATGAACTGGAGACAGTGAAACGTGGCGTTTATGGTGGTGCTGTTGGGTATCTTGGTTGGAACGGTAACATGGATACCGCTATTGCCATTCGCACCGGTGTTATTAAAGACAAAAAACTGTACGTTCAAGCTGGGGGCGGAGTTGTTGCAGATTCAATCCCCCGGTTGGAATGGAAAGAGTCGATGAACAAAGCGCGGGCGTTATTTCGAGCCGCTGCTATGGTTCCACCACAAGCGGACGAGGAGTAATTACTATGCTACTGATGATTGATAATTACGACTCTTTTACCTACAACGTGGTGCAATATCTTGGTGAATTAAAAGCTGATGTAAACGTTGTGCGCAATGATGAAATTACCGTGGAGCAAGTGGCCGATTTGCGCCCCGAGCGTATCGTTATCTCTCCGGGACCCTGTACGCCCAATGAAGCGGGCATTTCGATGGCTGTTATCGAAAAATTTGCCGGGCAACTGCCCATATTGGGTATTTGTTTGGGTCACCAGAGTATTGGTCAGGTTTTTGGCGGCAAAATTGTAAGGGCTCGTCAGGTCATGCACGGAAAAACATCGCCTATTTATCACAACAACCAAGGCGTATTTAGCGGCCTTAGAGTTCCCTTTGAGGCAACACGGTATCATTCGCTGGTGATCGAAAAAGAAAGTTTGCCTGCTTGTCTGGAAGTCACAGCCTGGACTCAAACCGATAGCGGTGAAGTCGATGAAATTATGGGCGTTCGTCATAAAACGTTGTCGGTAGAAGGTGTCCAGTTTCATCCAGAATCGATACTGACCGAACATGGTCACGATCTGTTACGTAATTTTTTGCAGCAGTGAGGGAGGTTAATATGAAAATTCAAGCAGCAATTAGTGAAGTCATTGATGGTCGCTCCCTTAGCACCGAGCAAATGGTGGCTGTGATGCAGCAGATCATGACCGGTGAATGCACTGACGCGCAAATTGCCGGATTCCTCGTGGCTTTGCGAATGAAGGGTGAAACTGTCGATGAAATCACCGGTGCTGCCAAAGTCATGCGAAAATTGGCAGCGGGCGTAACTGTCAGTGGCGCGCATTTGGTCGATATAGTCGGTACTGGTGGCGACGGTATCGGTACGTTTAATATATCGACGGCTAGTACTTTTGTTGTTGCTGCCGCTGGTGGACAAGTTGCCAAGCATGGCAATCGGTCAGTGAGTTCAAAAAGTGGTGCTGCGGATTTACTCGAAGCAGCGGGTGTTCGTCTGGATTTAAGTGCAGAAGAAGTTGCCCGTTGTGTTGATACGGTCGGTGTCGGGTTCATGTTTGCGCTCAATCATCATCGTGCCATGAAATATGCGATAGGTCCTCGCAAGGAATTGGCCGTACGCACAATATTTAATTTGTTAGGACCGATTACCAACCCGGCGGGCGTACCTAATCAATTGTTGGGTGTGTATAGTCGGCAGTGGGTGCGACCTATCGCTGAAGTATTACGAGACTTGGGTAGCCACCATGTTTTGGTCGTACATTCTGCTGACGGACTGGATGAAATCAGTATTGCGGACAAAACGTATGTCGCCGAATTGAAAGACGGGGATATCAGAGAATATACCATTGAGCCTGAACAGTTCGGGATAGACCGCACATCACTGGATAGTTTGAAGGTCGATAGTGCCGAGCAAAGTCTTGCGTTGATCAAAGGGTTGTTGGCTGGTACCGAAGGTCCGGCAGCGGATATCGTTGCATTGAATGCAGGGGCGGCCATTTACGCGGCGAATATTGCTTCCAGTCTTGAGCAGG
>CAYNZI010000393.1:0-3483 GCA_964401565.1 uncultured Spongiibacteraceae bacterium | reverse complement strand
TGGAAAACGCTGGCCTAACCCGGAACTCACTAACAAGTCACCCACTCTGATATCCGTCGTTGCCGCCACATGCTGTAAAATTAACTGGTGGTATAACCCAACACCCTCGGCAACACTGCGAAGGCCATTTCGATTAACCTGCACAGGCAGTGCATGAGAAGGGTCGGTAATCAATAATACTCGACTCTGCAAAGGACCAACATTGATAACCTGCCCCATGAGACCGAGTGCGTCAATGACCGGCTGACCGACGTAGAGCCCGTCTTCTTCGCCTTTATTGACAATGATTTGATGATGTAGCGGATCGGGAGAAACACCGATTATCTCTGCGACTAAAACACTGTCATCCAGAATCGCAGAAGAGTTGAGCAATTCACGCAGCCTTACGTTTTCAGCCTCAAGCGACGCCAGTTTTTGCACTTGCGCCTTTAGCAGTAGGGTTTCTGCAGACAGACGCTCATTATCTTTAATCAGCGTGTCTCGACTGCGAATATTGGATTGCCCCCAACTTGCAATTTCCGACGGTATGTCTGCAATCCAATAAAACGGGGTTGCAATAAAGGAGAGTTTGGCATTTGCCTGCTGAAACCATTCGAAACGCTGTCCGGCATACACCAGCACAAATGCAAGGGTACACAGAATCAGCAATCTGGCGCCAATAGATGGGCCTTTGAGGAATAGCGGTTTAATGAGCTGAGCCTTATCTATTGTGTTCTAAATCAGTACTGCTGACGTCCCCAGCGGCCATTTACGGCAAATTTCCCACCAACTCTGCCAGCGCTACTCGGTGGATAGCAGGTCAATGTTATGGCGGTCCATTATTTCTAACGCCATGCCGCCTCCGCGCGCAACACAAGTGAGAGGGTCATCGGCAACGAGCACTGGCAGGCCTGTTTCATCCGATATAAGACGGTCGATATCCCGCAACATGGCTCCGCCACCGGTCAAAACAATACCCGTTTCGGCAATATCTGCAGCCAATTCAGGAGGAGCTTGCTCAAGAGCCCGCTTAACTGACTGCACAATAACTGTTAACGGCTCTTGTAATGACTCAAGAATTTCATCGCTATTCAGGGTAAAACTACGAGGCACGCCTTCGGCGAGATTGCGTCCACGCACATCAATTTCAACCAACTCACTGTCTTTGTGCGCACAGCCAATTTCCTGCTTAATTCGCTCTGCGGTAGCGTCGCCAATCAGGCTGCCGTATTTTCGGCGAACATGGGACACAATAGCCTCATCAAACCGGTCACCGCCCACTCGAACAGAGTCAGAGTAAACCACACCATTGAGCGAAATAATGGCTATTTCTGTTGTGCCACCACCAATATCAACAACCATTGAGCCGGTAGCTTCCGCTACAGACAAACCAGCGCCAATTGCTGCCGCCATGGGCTCTTCAATTAAACGAACTTCTCTCGAACCGGCGCTTAAGGCTGATTCTCGAATGGCTCGCCGCTCGACCTGTGTTGATTTACAGGGCACGCAAATTAAAACTCGGGGGCTAGGGCGTATAAAGCTGTTCTGGTGAACTTTGGAAATGAAATGTTGCAGCATTTTCTCAGTCACCTGAAAATCAGCGATCACACCATCTTTCAAAGGCCTGATGGCCGTAATATTTCCCGGAGTACGACCTAGCATGCGTTTGGCGTCTGTTCCTACAGCTTCAATGGTTTTTTGCCCATTGTGGACTCGAATAGCTACCACTGAAGGCTCGTTCAGTACGATCCCTTCATCACGAACATAAATCAGGGTATTTGCCGTGCCCAAATCGATCGATAAATCGTTGGAAAAGAGCCCTCGTATTCGTTTAAACATCTAAATAGTTCACCTTGCGATGGTATTGTTTAAAAATCTTTAAACAATACCGTAAATGTCATTCGCTTGACGGAATTTTAGTATAAAATCCCTATCTGCAATAAATTCGCCACTCTAACAATGGCAGGGATTTAGAGCAAGACAGAAATGTGATAAGTTTGGCGTTTATAACGACTTATTACCCCATTGACGATTTGCCACACATTTTCGTGTTTAACATCGACAGATTCCAAACCGTAAAAAATTACTTTGATGTTCTAAAGCGTGGTTTAAAGTCGCATTCGCACCACTATTTTAGACCATAGGATTCAAAGCAGTAGTTTAATAGAGTAGAAATAATGTCAATAGAACAATCCGATATTGAAAAAATAGCCTTGCTGGCCCGAATACGAGTGAATCAAGATGCTATTCCGGAAATTTCCGACCGCATCAACGACATTCTTAAAATGGTCGATAGTATGCAAGCGGTGAACACCGATGGCATAGAACCGATGGCCAACCCCCTTGATGCCACTCAGCGCTTACGCGTTGACGTCGTCACTGAAACCAATCACCGGGAAGCCTTTCAGGCTATTGCACCTCAAATAGAACACGGCTTGTATCTGGTTCCCAAGGTCATTGAATAAACCGGATGAATACCTGCAAACCAGCGCCCCAACATCCGTGGCAACACCGAACAACCAAATCCCAATAGCAAAACTGCCAAACAACTAGGATCTTTCATGCACAACAAAACCCTGGCCGAGCTCAGCAAAGGGCTGGCAAATGGCGATTTTTCCAGTAGCGAATTGACTCAGCATTATATACGCCGCATCAAACAACTGGATCCCACTTACAATAGCTTCATTAGTATCACTGAAGAGCAGGCGCTAGCTCAGGCGGCTGTTGCGGATAGCCGTATTGCGTCGGGAGACAGCGCACCTTTAACCGGCATACCCATTGCCCATAAAGATATATTTTGCACCGCGGGTGTTAGAACGTCGTGTGGGTCGAAAATGTTGGATAACTTTATCCCTCCTTACAACGCCACAGTCATCGAAAAATTCAACCAGTCCGGCGCCATCTCCCTAGGAAAAACCAATATGGATGAGTTCGCCATGGGGTCGTCCAACGAAAGCAGTTTTTATGGGGCTGTGAAAAATCCATGGGATATCAGCTGTGTACCCGGCGGATCTTCCGGCGGCAGTGCTGCCGCCGTAGCGGCTCAAATGGCCCCCGCATCGACGGGCACGGATACCGGGGGGTCTATTCGGCAACCGGCCGCGCTTTGTGGCATTACCGGTTTGAAACCCACTTATGGCCGAGTTTCGCGCTATGGCATGATCGCTTTTGCATCCAGCCTGGATCAGGCTGGGCCGATGACACGCACGGCTGAAGATGCCGCGATGATGTTAAATATCATGGCCGGTGTCGACGAGAAAGACTCCACCAGTATGGACCGGCCAGTTCCCAGCTATACAGACCAACTCAACAATGATCTCAGCGGACTGCGCATCGGTATTCCGAAAGAATATTTTGGCGAAGGTCTAACACCTGCGATAGAGCAGGCTGTGCAATCAGCCATCAGAGAATATGAATCGCTGGGAGCGACTGTTAAAGAATTCTCCCTGCCGAATACGGCACTGGCCGTACCCTGCTATTACATCATTGCGCCCTCGGAAGCTT
>CAYNZI010000392.1:0-3490 GCA_964401565.1 uncultured Spongiibacteraceae bacterium | reverse complement strand
AATGGTCATTCTTGGATTGTTTCTATTGACCATTGCGACAGCTGTTAGCTTCCATAACTTTCTCCACTTACCCCCCGTATTTGGCATGATGACTGGCTTGGCCTATCTAAAATTTTATGGCTTTTACCTGCGTAGAAGAGACCATTTTATTGCTGAAAGTTCTCTATTGCCGACAGGGGAACATGATAACTATAGCTTTGATATTTTTGATAATATTGCCAAGGCAGAATGGGACACGTTGTTCTTTTTTTATGGTGTGATTATGGCTGTTGGTGGTTTGGGGTTTATCGGTTACCTCGGTCTTGTTTCGGGTTTTATATACGGCGAACTGGGTGTGACGACAGCCAACATATTGGTCGGTGTTCTTTCTTCTATTGTTGATAACATTCCTGTGATGTTTGCAGTACTAACGATGAACCCGGATATGTCAGAAACACAATGGCTGCTGGTGACATTAACGGCGGGGGTTGGTGGTAGCTTACTATCGATTGGCTCTGCTGCCGGCGTTGCCTTAATGGGGCAGGCGCGTGGGCATTACACCTTTTTTAGTCATTTAAAATGGACGCCTGCGATTGCGTTGGGTTATTTTGCCAGTATCTATGTTCATCTTTTAATAAACAGCTAAAGTGGTGTCGAGCAGATAGGCAATCTATCTACGCATATTGAAAAGTTGGGAGATATACCAAGGGCGTGGCAGCTAATAAAACTGTGGTTGTTATAATTGAGAAATAGAGTGCCGGAAGGTATTAACTCCAGCACTCAATAAGAGATTCAAATTAGTCTATGTTAGTATCACTTTCCGTTTGAGTCATATATGGATGACGGCTTTCCTTGTATTAATAAATCAACATGTATGATAACTCGCCATGTGCAATTAATTTTCCCGATTTTTCACCAATAACATCAGTTTCCAAAAATACCATGGTTCTTCCTCGTTTCCTGACAGAAGCAAAGGCAATTAGATCTTCTTTAACTCCCGCGCTAGTATAATGAACATGCATATCAACAGTCGCTAAGCGTTTCGGATACTCCTTAAGATCAGAAAAAACAACACCTGCAACTACCGTGTCAATGAGTGAGGAAAGGGGGCGTTGTTAACCCTCGACATAATATCGTTGGCTACTGCTTCATCAATATCTTCGTAATCTTTTGCATCTATCATAAGAACGTCCTATTTATCGCGTTTAACTTTTATCGAAATTTTTACTACGCATGCGTAAAGCTCACTTTTTTTGGGAAAGAAAAGCAGAATGCGTAAAGTGTTCCCGTTACTTTTTTGACAGCTACAAAGCGTTAGCCTCTTGCCATTGATAGTATCTCGGATATTGATAGTGATTCCGTGTATTGACACAGATCAGCCTCTTGCTGCTTTATAGCTATTACAGACATGCGATCAGCTAGTTCATTGCCTTCGACGCCTGCATGACCTTTTACGTGTTTCACCTGGACACTGTCAGCGATATCTTTATATAAGGCGTGTGCAGGCTTAATAATGTCGAGATTTTTTATTTCACCTCCTTTCTTTTTCCATCCCCTTGTTTCCCAGCCAATAGCCCAGAGCGTTACACAGTCAATGGAGTATTTTGAGTCGCAATATATCGTAACACTTTGGCCATTCTCGATTTCATCTTTGGCAAGCAAAAGCGAATGATGCAGGCCTAGGAGTTCTGCTGTGTTGTTTGTGCCAGTGGGGTTATAGAGGCCGTACCAAAGTTGGTTCAGCTCACTGTTTTTGTAAACCGCTATGCCGGTGCCAGCTTTTCCAGGGTTTGGATCACAAGCCCCATCGCAGTAGATGGCCACATCTTCGATTGATGTTTTGACCGCGATGCTAGAAGTGTCAGTTCTCACATGCTTTGAGGTCATTTTTGACGGTGGTGCAGCGGCACCTTGGGCGTAGGCATTTTTTGCAAGTGCCTGTGTTGGAAATGCTTTGAACCCTGCTTTCGGGTAGCCCTTCACCTGCCTTTCTGCTTCAGCCCAAGTAGTATAGATGCCGGGTGTGTGGCCCGCCCAAACTGCGTAAAATTTTTTCGATGCCATTGATAAGTCCTGTTAATCGTTCGTATAAATATACAGTGTTTGAAACACAAAAAAAGGGCGACCCGATCACGCATCCAGAGGGTGAGTGCGTATTTAACGTGTCAGTACCGAGGTTGGCGATTGCAAGTAGCTTGCTTTCTATTGTAGATTGAGGCGAATGTTGTTTAACCAGACCCCTCTATGGGGGCATAAAAATAATCACGGCGGGCTAGAGCTCCGAATTAAGGGAAAAAATGAAATCGTCTTGGCGAGGTTTTTTAGCGGGTTGGGTGATAATTCTGGCAGGCTCGCTCGTTGCGTACCTAACGCATACGGCGGGTGGCGAGATCGTCATCAAAGACATACGGTTCGATGGAGGCGGCAGCAAAATTTTGAGTGCATTGCTTTATTTACCACCCACCGCCACCGCTACGACCAAGGCGCCGGGTATCCTTGCGGTGCATGGTTACATCAACTCAAGGGAAGCGCAGTCTGGCTTTGCCATTGAGTACGCTCGGCGGGGCTATGTCGTACTGGCGTTGGACCAAGCTGGACATGGTTATTCGGAAGCGCCAGCATTCGAGGAGGGCTTTGGTGGACCCGCAGGGCTGGCATATCTTCGCACCTTGGATATGGTCGATACCGACAATATCGGATTAGAAGGCCATTCCATGGGTGGTTGGACGGTGCTTGCCGCGGCAGCTGCCATGCCGGATAGTTATAAGGCCATGGTGTTGGAAGGGTCCAGCACAGGTGCGCCATTTGCAGCCCCGGGCACCGTAGATTGGCCACGTAATGTGTCCGTGGTGTTCTCAAAATATGACGAGTTTGCGCAGGCCATGTGGGGCGTTGCGAAGGCGCAAGATGTTTCGAGCAGCCCAAAGTTGCAGGCGCTATTCGGCGTAGATTCGGATGTCATAGTTAATCAGATTTATGGCGACATTGCAGCCGGCACGGCTCGGGTGTTGCAGCAGCCACCTGTGACTCACCCGGGCGATCATATTTCTCATATTGCAATAGGCCACTCGCTGGATTGGTTTGCACAAACGCTTGAAGGCGGCACACCGTTGTCTAGCGATGATCAAATTTGGTTTGGCAAAGAACTGGGTACTCTCGTCGCATTGGTGGGATTTGTGGTGCTTGTACTAGGCAGTTTTCAATTACTCCTGCAGGCTAATTATTTTCAGCAGTTACAGTCCGAGCCGCCGGGTGCTGTGAACGAAGCTCGATCGCGTCGATGGTGGGTGACGGCGGTTTTACTGATGATTCTACCTGTGGCTACGTTCTATCTGTTCTTTGGTTGGGCAGAAGTGATACTGCCGCCTTCAGCTTGGCTACCACAGGGCATCACTAACCAAGTCGTCTTTTGGGCGTTGACTAATGGCGTCATTGCTAATGTGCTGGGACTGGCTCTGCGTGTCCAGCGTAATAACCGTACTCCTCGAGTGACAGCCTCCATTCTCATTGC
>CAYNZI010000391.1:0-3491 GCA_964401565.1 uncultured Spongiibacteraceae bacterium | reverse complement strand
CTATTGAACGAATAGCCATGATTTCGTTCTTAGCTGGCAAGCGAACAATTATAATTCACTGCAATGGGGTTTTTGGAGAATACTGTGACAGACACAACATACGACTACGACTTATTTGTCATCGGCGCTGGATCAGGCGGTGTTAGAGCCAGCCGCATGGCTGCTTCATTTGGCGCCAAGGTCGCCGTAGCAGAAGACCGCTACATGGGAGGAACCTGTGTCAATGTCGGTTGTGTGCCCAAAAAACTGTATGTCTATGCCTCTCAATTTTCCAACGCCTTTAACGACGCCAAAGGCTTTGGATGGAACACCTCTACACCTTCCTTTCATTGGCCAACCTTGCGAGACAATAAAATTGAAGAAATTTCACGGCTAAACGGTGTTTATCAAAACATGCTCGGAGGCGCTGGTGTTGATGTTATTGATGGCCGTGCTCGCTTCATTGATGCACATACAGTAGAAGTAAACGGCCGGTCGTATAGTGCCGAACGAATTATTCTCGCAACCGGTACCTGGCCGTTTATTCCTGATATCCCGGGTCGCGAACACGCCATCACATCCAATGAGATTTTTGATCTTGAACATTTCCCCCAGCGCCTGCTAGTAGTGGGGGGGGGGTATATCGCCGTAGAATTTGCCGGCGTGTTTAACGGGTTGGGATCCAAAACAACACAACTCTATCGTGGCCCGCTATTTTTGCGAGAATTCGACCAAGATATTCGTGAATTCGCGGCTAAAGAAATCGCTAAAGCCGGTGTCGACCTGCGCTTTAACAGTAATATCAGTACCATTGAAAAACTGGCAGACGGCAGTTTAAATGCCACCTTGGACGACGGCACCACAGTAACCGCCGACGCCATTCTCTACGCTACCGGCCGCAACCCACATCTACAGGATTTGGGTTTTGAAAACGTCAATATTGCGCTCAACGACAACGGCACGATAAAAGTAGACGGTAATTTCCAGACCAGTGAATCCAGTATTTACGCACTGGGTGATATAACGGGAGGCATGGAATTGACCCCTGTAGCGCTTGCTGAAGGGATGGCTTTCGCGAAAACGATTTACAACAACCAGCCAACAACCGTGGACTACGACACTATTCCAACCGCTGTTTTCTGTCAACCAAATATTGGAACATGTGGACTAACAGAGCAGCAAGCCAAAGAAAAATACGGTGATATAACTATTTACGAGTCCGATTTTCGCGCGATGAAACACACGATTGGAGGCAGGCAAGAACGAACCTATATGAAACTTGTGACCGACACCGCCAGCGATAAAGTCGTGGGGATTCATATGATGGGAGATGATGCGGGAGAAATCATCCAGGGAATGGCAATAGCAATGAAAGCAGGCGCTACCAAGGCCTTATTTGACAGCACAATAGGCATTCACCCCACCGCTGCCGAAGAGTTTGTAACTATGCGAACACCACGCTGAATCAGATAGCCCATCAATGAATCGACGAGTTACTTCCTGGTTTTTTTAACTTGGGTTTTAACTCGAGCCTTACGCTCTACTTGGCGCTTGCTCAAACTGCCTCGGTTTTCAGCGTAGGGGTTTTCACCGGCCTTAAATTCTATTCGAATTGGTGTACCGATTAGATTCAACTCACGGCGAAAAACTTTCTCTAAATAACGACGATAACTAGCAGGGACTTTCGCCGTGTGGTTTCCATGAATAACAATGATAGGAGGATTCGATCCGCCAGCATGCGCGTAGCGCAGCTTGATACGTCGCCCATTAATCATCGGCGGAGCATGATCGAATACTGCCCCCTCAAGAATTTGTGTCAGTTTATTTGTTTGTAATTTTTCCATCGACGATCGATACGCTTTATCGACTGATTCATAGAGATGACCTACACCGGTTCCATGTAAAGCGGAGATAAAATGAATCTCGGCAAAATCAATAAACTGTAATCGACGTTCCAACTCACGCTTCACCCAGGTCTTATGATCACCATCCAGTCCATCCCACTTATTCAATGCGATAACTAACGCTCGACCTGCGTCAATAGCATGACCTAACAGATGTAAGTCCTGATCAACCAGACCCTCGACTGCATCCATGACCAACACAACCACATTGGCGTCATCGATAGCTTTTAACGCTTTAACAATGGAAAATTTCTCAACCGTTTCTCTAACATTTTTACGGCGACGAACACCTGCTGTGTCAATCAGGGTATACGGTAGGCCTTCCCTTTCGTAGTCAATGTAGATACTGTCGCGAGTCGTTCCGGGGTGATCAAATACAATGACTCGCTCTTCTCCCAACAAACGATTAACCAACGTTGACTTGCCGACATTGGGACGACCGATAATGGCAATTTTAGTACCACGATGCTTATCTTCTCCTCCTTCTTGCGTATCAGCATTTGGAAACTTCGCCAGCATATCGTCCAGTAAATTTCGAACACCTTTACCGTGTGTTGCCGTCATCGGATAGAGCTTTTCGATACCGAGCTGATAAAAGTCCGCCATCGCAACGTTGGGATCTACTCCATCGATTTTATTCGCAATATAAAAAACGGGTTTATTCGATTGCCGCAGCTTATTCGCCAAGACATGGTCGCCTGCCGTTAAGCCAGCCCGAGCATCGCACAAAAAGAATACTGCATCAGCCTCATCGACAGCTAGCATAGACTGTTGAGCCATTGCCACATCAATACCCTCTTCCTTGCCAGTAATGCCCCCTGTATCGATGACTATAAAACGGCGGTTGCCAACAAGCGCCTCACCGTACTTACGATCACGCGTTAGCCCTGGCAAATTTGCTACCAGCGCATCGCGGGTCTTTGTAAGGCGGTTAAACAATGTCGACTTGCCGACATTGGGACGACCTACCAAAGCAATTACTGGAACCATAAGAAAAACCGTTTGGGTCCCTATATATCTGGGGACAACAATGAAAAAAACTAATGAAGACGTACTGTCAGCGAATTAGAAGAAGCGACCCGACTTGGGTTCTTCCAATGTGTAGGTCGCTAACTTTCCATCGTTGCTATAAATCAACAACATATCATCAAAAGTTTGTAAATCGACTTGAATACCACCCGAATCTACTTGTGTTCGAGCGGCGATGTGCCCGTCTACCTGTGACAGTGCATGCACATAGCCATCAAAGTCACCAACAATCACGTAGCTGCTAAGTGTTGCAGAGCCAGACAATTTCCGTCTAGCCAATACCGTCTGCGCCCATCGAGCGCCCTGTCCACTTTTTTCAAAAGCAGTTACACTACCATCTTCTCCTGTCACATAGATATTCCCGAAACCCGACGACATACCGACATAACTTGACGCGTCGTTTGACCATATCTTGCGACCAGAGGCGGGATCAATAGCGATCACTTTACCTTGGTAACTGACAGCATAGACCACGCCATTCTCTTCAAATAGATCACCATCAATGTCGATAATACGCTGAATTTCGGAGTCGCCCTTTGCAACAGCTACCCGAACACTCCATTTTACAGCGCCGGTTTC
>CAYNZI010000390.1:0-3491 GCA_964401565.1 uncultured Spongiibacteraceae bacterium | reverse complement strand
ATATACCAAAGGACGCATTCAGTTTGATAAACCCTTCTGCGTCTTGCTGATTGTATGCGCCGGCATCATCTTCAAATGTCGCGATAGTCTCATCAAACAAAGACTGTTCAGACTTGCGCCCAACAACAATCACATTGCCTTTATACAACTTGAGTTGTACTTCGCCGTTTACAAACTGCTGTGATTCATCAATCGCTGTTTGCAACATGTGCCGTTCCGGAGCCCACCAATAACCGTTATAAACCAGCTCAGCATACTTTGGCATTAAGCTATCTTTGAGGTGAGCCACTTCTCGATCAAGGGTTATTGATTCGATCGCCCGATGAGCACGCATCATAATAGTGCCTCCAGGTGTTTCGTAGCAGCCCCGGGACTTCATACCAACATAGCGATTTTCGACGATATCCAGACGACCAATACCATTGTCGCCACCCACTTTATTCAAATAGGCCAATACGGTGGCAGGGCTCATGTTCTGACCATTGATCGCGACAATATCACCACCGCGATAGGTCAATTCCATATAGGTGGGTATATCCGGTGCATTTTCAGGAGATACACTCCAGCGCCACATATCATCTTCAGCCTCAGCCCATGGATCTTCGAGAATACCGCCCTCGTAAGAAATATGTAATAAGTTGGCATCCATTGAATAGGGTGATTTTTTCTTGTTGCCAGCATAATCGACAGGGATATTGTGAGTTTCACAATATGCCATCAATGTTTCCCGCGAAGTAAGATCCCACTCGCGCCAAGGTGCAATAACCTTGATACCTGGTTTCAGCGCGTATGCACCCAATTCAAACCTGACTTGGTCGTTGCCTTTACCCGTTGCCCCATGAGATATGGCATCGGCTCCAGTTTCATTGGTGATTTCGATAAGACGCTTGGCAATTAGAGGCCGTGCAATTGACGTACCCAGCAAATACTCACCTTCGTAAATCGCATTGGCACGGAACATCGGAAAAACAAAATCGCGGACAAACTCTTCCTTAAGATCGTCAATGTAAATCTCTTTTACCCCCAGCGCTTCTGCTTTTTTTCGGGCGGGCTCTACTTCTTCACCCTGACCAATATCAGCGGTGAACGTTACCACTTCGCACTGATAAGTATCTTGCAACCAACGCACGATGACAGATGTATCCAAACCGCCGGAATAGGCTAAAACAACTTTATTGATATCAGACATTGAGGGTCTCCACGCTCTCTGCGGGCATAGTTTCGAGGATTTCAGAGGGCGGCCATTCTACCGAGGAATGGCCTGCAAGGCGAGCGCCTGTCGCGTGTTTATTGTGGAAAGGGGGCTATCGTCAAAGCTTATATGTCACCACGCTCCAGACGAAGTGTGACCCGGCGGTTAGCCGCCCTATTATTCACGCTGCTATTGTTCACAACCGGATAGCGCTCGCCGTGATAACGCGTGGTAATCATCGCCTCATCAACACCATTGGACACCAGATACTTTGTCACTGCCTCCGCCCGCTGTTTCGATAGTTCCAGGTTATATAAACGCCGGCCGACATTATCAGTATGCCCATCAATATAGAACCCCGTTACCGACACATCGGCTTTCACATATTGCACAACGTGATCGAGTTGAATTCTGGCGTCGCTAGTCAATTCAAATTTGGCCGTGGGGAAATGAACACGAGACCGGTTAATTTGCTCGAAGTTTACGGGCAATAGGCTCGCCAGGCAGTCACGGTACTGGCCGTAGGCTTTGCGGAAATTGACTGATGAAAGGAGCAATTCCACATTCTCATCATCCTGGTACCAGGACGGCCGTACAAATGCTGGCGACATGCCATCGTAAAGCTCATTGAGTAGCTGGTACGCTCGACGCTCGCCCAGCGTAACAGGCGTGCTACTGCCATCGACCTCAACCACACCCATATCGACAGTAGGTCGAGACTCGTCCCATACCGGCCCTGTAGACATCAAGCTCGCGCTTCCCAATTTCATTGCCTTACGAACTGGCGCCAAGTAGAAAGACTGAGCCTCCCCGGCTTTATTGGAAAATACAGCGTCGCCAAAATAGGGCACTGGCTGCCACATCCGACATTCAAAAGGCGACAATTCCAATCGCCACTCAGCCTGATTGAGCGATGCACCATAACGCACAGCATGGGCCGACAAAGCCCAGCCGAGGACTATTAGCCCAATAAACAAGTTTGCAATCAATCGAGTCACTGTTGTCTCCATGCACACAGTTCTATTCATTATTTACCCCCCCTCTATCGGCAACATTGGCAAAATCTTTAAACTGGGCGGGTATTCCGGTAGCATGCGTCTGCAAAACCCCATGCCAATGAATTGATCGGCTTTTCTACGGCTTACAGAAGTGACCTCATGACCACCCCAGCAACACTCAATATTACCCGACCGGATGACTGGCATGTTCATCTGCGCGACGGGCTGGCACTCACTCACACGGTTGCTGATATGGCTCGATATTTTGGCCGCACTATCGTCATGCCAAACCTGGTGCCTCCGGTTAGCAACGCGACTCAGGCGCTGGCTTACAAAGAGCGGATAATGGCTGCCCAACAAGGCTGTGCCCGTCAAGTTGAGCCGCTCATGGTGATTTACCTAACAGACAACACCAGCGCCGAAGATATACGCCTGGCAAAAGAAGCCGGCGTAGTTGCATGCAAACTCTATCCCGCTGGCGCAACCACTAACTCTGATTCTGGCGTCACTGACATCACCAAGATCTATCCAGCACTGGAAGAAATGCAACGTCTAGGGTTGCGCTTTCTATTACACGGAGAAGTTACGAATAGTGATATTGATATTTTTGATCGGGAAGCCGTTTTTATCGATCGCGTACTGCAACAATTAGGCAGTGACTTTCCAGAGCTCGCTATGGTGCTGGAACACATTACCACTCGCGACGCCGTAAATTATGTGACCAATGCAACGCACAAGATAGCAGCAACAATCACCGCTCATCACTTACTGTATAATCGTAATGACATGCTGGTCGGCGGTATACGCCCCCATTACTACTGCCTGCCCATTCTCAAACGCAATAGTCATCAGCAGGCACTTATTGGTGCAGCCACCAGCGGCAACCCCCGCTTCTTTCTTGGCACTGATTCTGCGCCCCACGGCACCGATCAAAAAGAAACGAGTTGCGGCTGTGCCGGTAGCTATACAGCGCACGCGGCTATAGAGCTTTACGCTGAGGTATTTGAACAAGCTGACGCACTTGATATACTGGAAAATTTTGCAAGCCACTTCGGTCCAGACTTTTATGAACTTCCAAGAAATAGTGACACCATCACTTTGGAAAAGTCGCCATGGACCGTCCCTGATCAACTCCCCCTTGGCAACTCCATGCTAACACCACTACGCAGTGGTGAAACAATGCAATGGCAAGTCGTCAGTCGATAAGAGATACCCTGTGAGCGATAAAAGCGAGAACCACCCTATTTCCAACCGATTCCGAGGTTTTTTACCGGTCGTCATCGATGTTGAGACTGGCGGCT
>CAYNZI010000389.1:0-3501 GCA_964401565.1 uncultured Spongiibacteraceae bacterium | reverse complement strand
TGCCACGGCGCTTATGTCCTGAATGGCGACAGCGATCATGTCGATGTTTTTCAGGCAAAATTTGTTGCATTAGCCACTGGCGGCGCTAGCAAAGCCTATTTGTACACCAGTAATCCGGATGGCGCCAGTGGCGACGGCATCGCCATGGCTTGGAGGGCCGGGTGTCGGGTGGCTAATATGGAGTTCAACCAATTCCATCCAACATGCCTTTATCACCCCCAAGCGAAATCGTTTCTAATCACCGAAGCCATACGCGGTGAAGGCGGAAAACTACTGCTGCCCAATGGCGAGCGTTTTATGGATCGATATGATAAACGTGGGGAATTGGCTCCCCGAGATATAGTCGCCAGAGCCATAGATCACGAAATGAAACGCCTCGGCAGCGATTGCGTATATCTGGATATCAGTCATAAATCACCCGATTTCTTACTCAATCACTTCCCTACAGTAAAAGCACGCTGCCTGGAGCTCGGCATAGATATAAGTCGCGACCCCATTCCAGTGGTCCCTGCCGCCCACTATACCTGCGGTGGCGTTATGGTCGACACTAACGGACGCACTGACATACCCAATCTCTACGCTGTTGGTGAAACATCATTTACCGGCTTGCACGGCGCTAATCGTATGGCCAGCAATTCACTACTTGAATGCATGGTTTATGGCCACTCCGCCGCCCATGACATCACGGCTAAACTACCTTCAGCGACGGCGCCTGTGGCGGCGGCTGGTTGGGATGAATCCCAAGTGACCGATTCCGATGAAGATGTGGTGATATCCCACAATTGGGACGAATTACGACGATTCATGTGGGACTACGTCGGCATTGTTCGTACCGATAAGCGCCTACAGCGAGCAATGCGACGCGCCGAATTACTGCAACAGGAAATCAACGAATATTACCGCAATTACAAAGTATCCAACGACTTGATCGAACTTCGAAACCTGGCTACGGTGGCAGAATTAATTATTCGCTCAGCCATAAGCCGAAAAGAAAGCAGAGGTCTGCATTATACGTTGGACTACCCAGACTCATTACCTGAGGCGCTGGACACAATACTCGTGCCAGATTCACGCCATTAGATCAGGCACCACTCCTCAGCGGTTGACTGCATACTGCAGCGCTATGCAGAGGCTGGTAAACCGTAAACCGGGAAATACCGCAGTAATACCCGCAAACGCCTTAACTGCTCCCGGTCAATGCTGTCAGGCAGCAACAGCACCGCATATCTCTGCCGAGAGGTAACGCCTCTGAAATTCATTACCACCAGCCACCGCCAGACGATTGCCGAATGAAGGTAAACAGGATTTATCCCTGTTTGCGTTTTCAGCAACCAGCTGTAATTGGCAAAAATGACTTGTTGCAACCCGTCTTCACTTGACCGAAAGTACTTGCGTCGACAGCTACGCCAGAAAAACCAAAGGCCCACCAACATCATGCAAATAGCTGTTTTTCCGACAGGCAGGCTAGCTATCGCCGACATCGTCAGCAAAAATAACACCACCACATAACACTGAATCCAGCGAGACGGGTATATCACCAACCGGGTAGGGGGTATTTCCATCGAGGCCATCCATTGCCGCGTCAAATAAGACGCTTTTAATTTTCTCGCGTGTATTGATTAATTTGATCGACAATACAGCATAATTCCGGATCATCAGGCTTTCCTCGCCCGAGAAACCAGGAAAATAAATCATTGTCCTCTCCATCCAGCAAATCGATATAACGCTGCTGATTTATTTCGTCCAGACCTCTATAACAATTTTCAACGAAAGGCGCTAAAATCAAATCCAGCTCCAACATTCCTCGACGACTGGCCCATCGAATACGGTTATAATCACTTTCTGCGTTCATTAAGACAGATAATCCTGTTTGGGGAAGCGACATTATAGCGTTATTATCCACCGCAAACACCCTCCTCACGACCACAAAAAAGACTATAATTACAATCGAAAACACAGCCACCTTCGCTGCGATCAATTGTACAGGCGCGGCTGACTTTGCCGGCGCAAACGAATATTATACGAACCTTACATAGCTATTGAAGACTCAATGATGAATCAAACCCCAACTGACCATTTTCTTTCTTCAATTGGCCTGAGTGTAGATACTCAGCAACACACCGTTGTCGGCGGTGAACATATTCATACCATGAGCGGGAAAAGCGACGACAACTTTATTTCAGTGATCCGTTACTACGGACTATTGTCCATCAGTGGCCCGGATACCGCTACGTTTTTACAGGGCCAAACTAGCGGTGATGTCAGCCTAGTCACTACCAACCACAGTGGTATTGGTGCCTATTGCACACCCAAAGGACGAATGATCAGCAGCTTTCTACTGTCGAGAAAAGAGCCTGACGAATATCTGTTACGTATGCAAAGTTCAGTGTTACAAAACACACAGTCTGTATTTTCCAAATACATCGTATTCTCCAAGGCTGAACAACACGTCAAAAGCGATCAGTATGTGTGTATCTGTCTAGTTGGAAAAACAGCGCAAACCACGATTCGGTCGCTATTTAACCCACTCTCATCCCACATCTATCAAACATCCTGGTTAAACGACAACTTTGCCATTCAAGTGGATAACGATGGCTTAACTTATGAATGCTGGATACTACAGAGTGACCTGGAACAACTGTGGCCCCAGTTAAGCGAAGGCTTGACACTAAAGGGGTCTCGGTTTTGGGAACTGCTGTCAATCAACATGGGCAGCGGAGAAGTGTCGGAGAAAACAGTTGATATGTTTATCCCTCAGATGCTGAACTACCACATCACCGGCGCAGTCAGCTTCAACAAGGGATGTTATACCGGTCAGGAAATAGTCGCCCGAATGCAATACAAGGGGAAGCTAAAGCGGCCAATGTACCGCATCAAAATAGCGAAAAACCAGGGCGAACTAGAGCCTGGTAGTGACCTTTATCCAGCGACGCCAGAGTTTTCATCCGGCGCAACGCCGTCCAGCATTGGAAATGTGGTCAATATTGTGAACCTCAGCGATGGCAGCAGCGAGGCCCTCGCAGTAATTTCTAGTAAGAATATCGATGATACTGGGGTGGTAGCAGGAAAACGGCGCTATCCAATAGAGATACTATCCCTACCTTATGCTATAACTAATGATGGGAATTAAAATGTTAGCGAACCCCACTGACGATCAATTAACAATCAATCAGGCCCCAGTATGAACGAACTGCTTCTTCCGATTAAAAACGAAATCATTACCGCTATTGAAAAGGACCAAATAACGTTACCAACCTTGCCTGAGGTTGCGCTTCAGGTTCGCGAAGCTGCCGCTGATCCTGATATTGATATCAAGAAGCTGTCAGACGTTATAACCAATGATGCGGCTCTCACCGCTCGTATTATTAAGGTTGCAAACAGCCCCTTGCTGAGGGCTAGTAGGGCGATTGAAGACTTGAAGATGGCGGTCAGTCGTCTCGGAATAGACTATACAGCCAACCTGGCAACTGGACTGGCCATGGAACAAATGTTTCAGGCGAC
>CAYNZI010000388.1:0-3504 GCA_964401565.1 uncultured Spongiibacteraceae bacterium | reverse complement strand
CGATTGCTTCCAATGTTGCTGGAGCAATTCGGCGGAGATTAGCCTGCCTGTTCATGCACTGCGTCAATGCACCTGCCGTCACTCTATTTTCAACAATATGACCCAGTGCCGACTGGTTGATATCATCAGCGTCAAAATCAATGCTGCCCGTTCCCTCTGCATCCCAAACATGCATGTAACGATAAGGGCTCAGGCGATTTTCGGCAATGATTTTCCAAGCACCTATATCCTGCAGCAATTGTTGTGACGCAACGGTAATAGCGCTGACTCGGGCATCAAAACCGTCAACGCTATCAGGCTGTTCACCCAGTTCAGCAACGCCCTCTTGCGCTTCAACAATCGCTATGTTGAACGAGCTCTTTGCCAGCGCGCACGCTAAAGCACTACCCACTATTCCCGCACCAACGATAACAATGTCGTAAACGACAGGCTGCGTATTCATTGTGATTGTTTTCCCATTTTATGCACCCAGTGCCGCACCGTCTTGCATACCGGCGGCATGATGGACAAAACCTTTCTTTGCCATCGGCAATACATCAAGCACACCTAAACCTAAACTTCTCAATATGCTGACCGGCAACTGCTTACTACTGAATAGAGCCGGCAGCTTATCTGAAAAAACAATTGTTTTTCGTTGGTCAAACAACTGTTGTTCAACATAGCTTTGCAGCAACCCAATATGTCCTAAATAGCGCCCTTGCCGATGGGCTGCTGTCAGCACCTGTGTCAACCGGGCGCAATCTCGCAATGCGAGATTAAACCCTTGCCCTGCCACGGGGTGCAATGAGTGAGCAGCATTACCCATAACGACAATTCCCGATCGCACCTGTTCATCTGATTGGACTAATTTCAGGGGGAAACTGAATCGATCTCCGGTGCGTGTAAACTCACCCAGGCGATGGCCGAACTGCCGCTGCAATGTCGATAAAAATTCTGCCTCAGGACATTGGCGCAAGTGCTCGGACTGCTGATCAGATAAACTCCAAACAAGGGCGGAACGAAGTTCACCCCGGTCACTATTGGTTAATGGCAGCAGCGCCATAGGACCCTGCTCGGTAAATCGCTCAAAGGCACAGCCCCGATGATCTTTACGAAAACTGACGTTGGCGATTAACGCCTGCTGGCCATAATTCGAAACGCTTGCCGAAATACCCAGCTGCTCACGCAGCCTGGAATCTGCACCATCAGCGACAATGGCCACTTGTGCCGTGACCTCTCTGCCACCAGACTTGCTGGCGACCGTTATTGCCACACCTTGATGCTTGGGCGATATTGCCGCGACTGAAGCCGGTGCCAAAAACTCAACCCCGGAACACTGCTGCAACTGCGCCAACAAAACATTACCTAACCATACGTTTTCTACGACATAACCCAGTGATGGCCACTGAACATCAGTGCTGCACATTTCGGTGGAGCCAAAATTACCCCGACTCGATACATGGATACGACTTATCTCGGCCAAATGTTGCGACAGCAAGGGCCACACACCCAGAGGCTCTAATATAGCTCGACTTCCGTAGGCCAGCGCCGTTGAACGAGCATCAAAACTAGGGCTGTAGCCGGGAGGCCCAACAGACGCCCGATTACTGCCTGTTACCGCTGCAATAGGAAAGCTCTCTACGACCAATATCCGCAACTGCTGATCGCTATAATGACTGAGCAGCAGCGCCAAGCTGGCCCCCACCATACCGCCACCGGCAATCACTATATCGTAATCACAGACGGGCCTAGCTGCAGTGGTAGCTGACTCAGCCATCAGGCGCTTTTTCCCTTCTCGTTATGAGACATCAATGCTTCAATGTCTTTCACTGTTTTCGGTACATCCTTGGTAAACACTTCACAACCATCTTTTGTTACCAGCACATCATCTTCAATACGAATACCGATACCACGCCATTTTTTTGCTACTTTTTTGTTGTTGGGCGAGACGTATATACCGGGCTCGACGGTCATTACCATACCTTCTTCCAGTACCCGCCATTCATTCCCGACCTTGTAATCTCCTACGTCGTGTACATCCATTCCCAGCCAATGCCCCGCTCTATGCATATAAAAGTCACGATAAGCTTCAGTCTCAATAAGTTTGTTTACAGAACCCTTTAGCAAACCCAGATCAACCAACCCTTTGGTGATCACTTTGACGGTGGCATCGTGGGATTGGTTCCAGTGATTGCCAGGCTTAATCACCTTAATCGCTGCCAGCTGAGATTTTAAAACCAGTTCGTATAACGCTTTTTGTTCTTTGGAAAACGTTCCATTGGCCGGAAAGGTGCGGGTGATGTCTCCGGCGTAATACTCATATTCACAACCGGCATCGATTAAAATCAAATCACCATCTTTGATCGTATCGCTATTTTCTGTGTAGTGGAGAATACAACCATTTTTCCCGGAACCCACAATGGAGTTATAAGCGGCATAACGAGCACCATTGCGTCCGAATTCGTATTGAATCTCTGCTTCCAACTGGTATTCCGCCATACCTGGCTTGCACGCTTTCATAGCACGAATATGGGCCGCCGCGGAAATCTGGCCGGCCTTACGCATGATTCTGATTTCAGCGGCACTTTTGTATAAACGCAAATCGTGTAGCAAATGGTCAAGATCAAGGAATTCTCCTGGCGGATGGGCCCCTGTGCGCACCTGCGATCGAATCACATTAACCCAGTTCATCACCATACGGTCGAACTCATCGTGACGCCCCATTGCATAATAAACGCGTTCTCGACCTTCCAATAGCCCCGGCAAGATATCGTCGATATCATTTACTGGAAAAGCATCATCAGCGCCGTAAATTTCACAGGCCCCCTCTGGTCCGGCTCTGTAACCGTTCCACAATTCCATGGCAGGGTCGCGATCGCGACAGAATATAACGTATTGCCCATGACGGCGGCCGGGCAATAAAACCAGCACCGCATCAGGCTCGTTAAACCCGGTTAGGTAGTAAAAATCACTGTCTTGGCGGAATGGGTGTTCGGTATCTCTATTGCGAATATGTTCCGTTGCTGCAGGCACAATAGCTATACTGTTTGGCTCCATTTGAACCATTAAGTTTTTGCGGCGGCGAGAAAATTCTTGTTTACTTATTTTCATACAATTCAACATCAATAGAAGTGGAAGGAAAAAGAACGACCGCTAAAATATTGCTTCGAAAACCCGCTCAATGCAACTTGTTACTCTTTTTATTAAACAGTCCTGCAGGGGATGTCGACGGCTTCGCCCCACCGGTCTCGTCAGGGCGTACAGTATCTCCAGTCGCCTCTTGACTGCATTCTAGATAGACAGCAATCGCCGCCAATCGCAGATACTCACTAATTTCAAATATATCCTGTTCACGACGCGCCAGGTCCTCATCATCGTTACTGAGGCCGACCTGGCTAATTGCGGCAATATCACTCAATGTCTCCGAAACATCCTTCGAATATTGCTGCTGGCCTTGCTGTCGTTGAATAACCTTTCCCTGCCGAGCAAACCCCGCTATATATCCTTCACACCACTGGGCTATTG
>CAYNZI010000387.1:0-3511 GCA_964401565.1 uncultured Spongiibacteraceae bacterium | reverse complement strand
TCAACGAAACTTGCACCATCGTTGGCTGTGGCTGCGGCCAGCGTGTTTCGACGTCCATTAACCAGTATCAATGTTGACCCTAAGCCCAAACCGCGCAAATTGACGTTGCTTGTACCTTGTGTGGCTCCCGAGGTAAAGGAATCGGGCACGTTTTCTGCGCCGGAGTTGGCCGAGAGATTTCTGGTAATATCGGAAATAGACATGGCGCCCATTTGATCAATACTGCCTCTGTCAACGACGACTATTGGTGAAGCACCGTCTTTAGGGCTCGACTTTAGGTACGAGCCAGTAATTAATACTTCTTCTATTTCGGCTTCTTTGCCATCTTGCGCGAATGCTAACGGTGTAGCAGCAAGTGCTATAGCGACTGCAATCCTGCGAGATAGCGGTTTTATGGCTGATTGGAACAGGCCCGAGGGTCGACTCCGGTGAATAGCGTGGGTCATAGGTAAATCTCCTGTTAGATTTAGCTGGCAGTGCTTTATTGTTTTCAAATTCAAGATGCTTCCCTTAGCTGTTATCGCTTTTTTGATGGAAACATTGGCGGCCAGTGAACCACAGTATCTCAATTATGGCAATCATGAATTTACGGTGGTTTACTGGCATCATGATTAAGAGTTTAGCCGCTATAAAAAATTCACTAAATTCTTGACTATATCTATGGTTAGCTTACTACGCTGGCCGAATAAACAGGCTCATTTTTTTGTGTGGAAATAGTGTGTTTTTACTTTCTATGGGTGGTTAGTCTTGATAAACCTTTAGCGGGATTGGGCGTTCAGGAGGGTAGGGATTATTTGGTAGCTACGGGATCGAGAGGTCATTCAGCTGTGCGTTGTTGCCTCTAAATATCACAGTTGGTAGAAGACGCTGCCTGTGGATTGAGCTTGGCTCTCTACTCGTCAGCAGTACGAGTCATTCTCGAGTTTTTGACGGTTTGGTTTTTTGCGGCGTACACCATGACCGCGATGATCAGTATCAAGGTGAAAATGAAAGGGTATTCCGGCTTAATAGCGTACAAATTCATGCTGACAAAGGGCACCATAACGTGACCCGCAGCGCCTATACCCCCCATTATGCCCGCAATGGCGCCTTGTTCTTCGTGAGAGACAGACAGCGATGCAGCCGCGTTAGTGCCTGGGCGCGATAGGCCGAGCCCCATTCCGGTCAACATCATTGAGGCAACCAGCAGTGGGAAGCTGTCAGCAAAAATCAGAAATACATAACCGAGAGCTGTCAACGAGAGGCCGTAATAGATCATTGAACGAGGTGATGGATTGAGCCTTTGGACAAGAATTAATTGCGCGAACATGGAAGCCGCGGCTCCAGCCATTAGGCCGATGCCAACGTATTGCTGTGTTTCCTGTACGTTGAGATGAAGCATGTCTTGGAAATACAACGCTGCCGACTGTACCTGGGTCGCGTGGGCGATACCGCTGGCGACAGCTAATACAAGAAAGGGGAATACTCGCTCATCAGTCAGTTTGAGCGTCGGTTTATCGTTTGGTTCATTATTCTGGTCAGAAGGCTTTGCACTTTCCGGTAAATACGCCTGGATAGCGACGGCGCCCAAAACCGCAAAAACAGTGACGACATAAAAAGGTGTCAACATACCGAACACGGCGAGCAGAGACCCAATACCAGGCCCCAGCATATTGCCGACTCCGAATGCTGCGCCGACGGCGGCAATGTGCTTTGCCCTATCGGCTCTCGAGGAGCGCTCGGCTACCCAGGCTTGGGATGCGGGCATGTGGGCGGAACCGAATATCCCGAAAATAGCGCGAGACACGATCATCAGTGGCCACATCCAGGCAATGGGTAGAACGGATATCGTTCCTAGGTAGACGACTGTTGGCAGCGAAACCATTGATACGGCAAAACCGGCAAAGCCAATGAGAATGGCGGGTTTTCTGCCCCAGGTGTCACTTTTTCTGCCCCATTTGGGCGACATGAATACCCAGCAAAGTGCCGATACACCAAACATCATCGAGATTTGCATGGGCTCCATGCCCAGCGAACGGGCAATAGGGGGAAGGGTAGAAAATACCAGTGATTGCCCCATGCCCATGAACAACAGTGTGCACCAGAGCAAGATAAAGGCGCGCTTCCCGGCAGGGCTATCGAGACTGGTGTCATCCACCGTTGAATGGTTATTTGGGGTTTGTTGCTGAGGGTTGTTTTTTAAAGGATCTGGCAGGGGAGGCTCCCACGTTGAGCAGCTGTTATGTAGGGAATGAAAGACGGTACGTATTTCATTTTTGACAATTATGGTTACAATGTAGCGCTTTTTTATCGAGTGGGCGATTGAATGTTTGTTAATCTTTTGGCTAGTACGCCTATTTTGTTGGTTTGATGATCAATGCGCCCGACACTTTGGCAGTAAATAAGATACTTTTATGGATACAAAAACAGCAGCGGCTGATACGGGTAAACCCATGAGCCCACCTACCGATTTAAACGAATCGCTGGGAATGGTGGAAGTGGTATCCTTCGACAAAGAAACCACTTGTGTTCGCATGGAATACGAAGCGAAAATGGCCTTTTGCCATTCTGGCGGCGTTGTTCAGGGTGGTTTTGTGACAGGCTGGATCGATGCGGCGATGGCGCATTCGGTCATTATGTCTACGGAGTATGAAATGTCGCCTTTATCGTTGGAGATAAAAGTCACCTTTTTAAAATCTGTATCTCCGGGTCGGGTTTTTGCGGAGGGCTGGATTGAAAAGCGTGGTCGTTCACTATGCTTTTTGGAAGGGAGACTACTGAATGAAGTAGGTGAAGTACTTGCAAAAGGAACATCAACTGCAAAACTGGTACCGATAACACCGCACCAATAGCGGATGTGATCAATAAAACTAACCAACAACGGAGGCTCTCATGAGTGAAACAAATCTTGAAAGATGGCATCAACATATCAGAGGTGAACTGCCCGGTGGCTTAGACGAGCTATTACACGACGACTGTGAGTTCTATTCGCCTGTTGTTTTTACGCCGCAAAAAGGAAAAGCACTGACCAAGTTATACTTGTCGGCTGCGGGCAATACGTTTAATGACGGCGACGATAAGGGTGGGGCGATTAGTGCCGAGTCTTCGTTTCGTTACGCCAAAGAAGTCGCCAGCGGCAATCATGCGGTGTTGGAATTTGAGTCGGAAATCGACGGTAAATATATCAATGGTGTTGATATTATTACGTGGGACGACGATGGAAAAATTATCGAGTTTAAGGTGATGATCCGTCCTTTGCAGGCCGTTAATATGATGCATCAAAAAATGAAAGCGATGCTTGAAGCAATGCAGAAATAGCATTACCGCTACCCGACAGGCAGCTCTGGTCTACACCCATGGCTGCCTGCTTTTTTACTTTAACTTCAGCTTCAATTCAAGGATAAACTCAATACGACTTCCGGTTGGAGTAAACTTCATGAGTTGAGTTTTAACACCGAGGATCAGGCCGGGCACCACCGATCCATAGTTCTGGGCCGTCCCGGCTCCCCTCGTCCGTTCCAGAGCCTAAGGC
>CAYNZI010000386.1:0-3519 GCA_964401565.1 uncultured Spongiibacteraceae bacterium | reverse complement strand
GGCGGCGCCAATATTGCCGTTGCCGCGGGTGTGCCCGTAGTCCCTATAGCCCCGAACGCTGGCGAGTATTGGCCTGCAGGAAGATTTATAAAATTTCCTGGTAAGGTCACGGTACACATTGGCAAACCCATCTCTTCGATGGATTCAAGCAGCCGAGAAATTACCGACCACGCTAAAGACTGGATAGAAAAAGAAGTTGCAAAGATGGTCAAACGCAATCAAGGTTAATTGTCGATAGAAAAAGTGTCTCTCAGGACTTAATCGACATCATCAAAAACCCAGTAAATGCCGCATTGGAAGGCGACAAACTCGTATCCACCATGGTCTTGGCATTTTTAATAAGCGTTTTATACTGCTGATAGAACGTCCAGGTTGGCGTTGGTTTATAGACCATCTCACTGAGATCAAAATAGCGAACTATGTCTTTTGCGGTCGTCGGCTTTACAAATACTTCTTTAGTTGGATAATAATAGGCGGGGATAATCGTCACAAGGCTCCACTTCGCGAGTTTTCCCGACTGCAAGATATCTACCATTGCCTCAAAACCTAACTGTTTTTTTCCGTGCAACATCTGACACAAAGCGTTAACCAAAAACGCTTTTTCATTCTCATTCATTGTCCGAACAAAATCACGAAATTTAGGCTTCTCGAACATAGAGACCATAGAAGAACGACTAACTACTTTTATCATATTTTCAGCGGTGACGTGGACATTGGAACAGGCCGCTTCAGAAAAGCAGCCCTTTGCCAAACTTACCATTTTTTCCATTCGATGTTTTTTGAGAATTTTTGCCATTTCCTGATCGGCAAATCCTTTTGGGTATTGCATCAGAAAATTTGTTTCAAGACGTTTAAGTTTCTCCCTCTCCAACATAATTCGGATTACCTCACATAATTGACCGGTAGAGTTTGCGAAATGATTAAGTTCAATATGTTGATATTCATACTTTAAACCGCATCTACATTTTTAGAACCCATGCGAAACTATTCCCCATCAAATGATCAAAACCGTTGCTCCCGTAGTTTTTTGCGACTCAACTGTGTCATGTGCTTTAGCTGCTTGCGAAACAGGAAATCGCTGAGTAATTTCTACTTTTAGATCATTATTACGAATCATACCAAAAAGTGCCGCACTCGCTTTTTCCAAATCATCCCTTTTCGAGATATACGCGTGTACTTGCGGCCGAACTAGTTTGAGGGATCCTTTGGCGGCCAATGTCAAAATACTAAACGGTGGTACCGCTCCGGTCGCATTACCAAACGACACCATGGTACCTAGCGGCGCCAGGCAATCCAGAGACGTGTCAAAGGTGTCCGCACCCAAAGAGTCGTAAACCACCTGCACACCTTCTCCTTGTGTAAGCTCTTTTACTGTGAGTAGAATGTCCTGCGCCGACCGGTTAATCACCTCATCGCAGCCATAAGATTTTGCTAATTCGACCTTCTCTTGTGAACCTACAACCCCAATAACATTGGCACCGATCTTTTTCGCCCATTGACACATGAGGGAACCAACGCCACCCGCGGCAGCATAGATTAATACGTTGTCGCCAGGCATTACCTTATAACTGCCATTGAGCAACGCCCAAACTGTTAAACCTTTGAGGTAACAAGCTGCTGCAATTTCATCACTGATGTCGTCAGGTATTACAACCAAACTACTCGCCGCAACAACACTGTGTTCACTGTACGAACCGGTACCCCCTCCCAGATAAACAACCCTATCACCGACCGACAAACCCGTAACACCCGCAGCCACTTCTTCAACAACCCCCGCACCTTCAACCCCTAGGACTGCGGGGAATTTCACTGGGTAGAGACCTTTACGCATGTAAGTGTCAATCATGTTGAAACCAGCAACAGTATTGCGTACAAGCACATCTCCCTCTTTTAATAACGGAAGAGTAAACTCTTGCCATTGCAGTACTGAAGAATCCCCGTATTGAGTGATAACAATCGCTTTATTCATTAATAGACCTTTTTTCAGATTGAAATTTGAATATTGGAAGAGAAGTTAGTTGGTGATTCCCATTAACTTGTTTTTGTACTTTTTGGATATAGGCTATTCGCTCCTCAGTCACTGGGTGCGAATTCAAAAATTCTGGGATTTCATAATGACCTTCTTCTTGCAGAACTTCAAACAGTTCTCCGACACCGTCTGCGTGTCCGTAGTACGCTATTACTGTTTTCAATGCGTCTTCATCCGCTAACTTTTCCTGATCGCGACTGAAAGCCATCGCGGTTAGAAAATTAACAGACGACAACAGCGGTATTTCCATAGCGTTGTCTCCAAACCCTGCAATGCTGGCCAACGCTAAACCTACTGTCACTCTCCTCCCTAATGTGGCAATAGGGTCCCGGTTTTTTATATGGGCGATTTCATGAGCCAATACCATTGCTAATGCGTTTTCGCTATCTAGTTTTTCCAACAATCCGTTGAAGACAACGATATGACCGCCAAGCGTCGCATAGGCATTGACGGTATCTTCTTCAACGTAGTGAACCGTTATCGACAATTCATCAGATAACTGTTGATACGGCAACAATTGCTCGACCAAGCCACTCAAGTACTTCTGTTTTTCGCTATTTACTGTTAAAAAGTATTCCGATTTACCGAAAATTCGTTGAGCCAATTCTACTTCAAAATCGAAAGGAATGGATCTAACCAGCCACTCTGTCATGAATAGCAACACCACAAGAACAAGAGCCGCCAGACCACTAACTGCCATCAACATGAAAAGAAACTCTTTCAGGGGATGAGCTTCGCTAACATTAATTCCCTCAGGGATTTTTGGGTTTTGATAAATCACTACTGGATAACGGGGATCAGCGCCGTGCCGTATGCATAAACTTCGACGCAGCCCACCTGCTGGCTTTTCCCTTTCGTGATTGATGAGGTCTCCAACTTCACATTGAAAATGGAGGTCGCCCCTTTGGATTTGGCCTCTTCCTTCATTCGCAAAATGGCTTCCCGCCGGGCTCGTTCCAACAAAGATTCATAAGCACCGATTCTACCACCCAGCAAGCTACGCAAGCTGGCCGCTACACGTTTAAAATAATCGATGGAAATAACAACGTTGCCAGCAACAAGTGCCGATTCAACAGAAACAGAATCGGGAGGAGGGCGCTTAGTGCTAAAACAAAGAATAGAGCGATAGTGATGCTCTCGCTGCTTTATCGACTTGAAATGACGCTGTTCCGCTAATCGACCGAAAATATATCCGGTCGTAATCAGAATGAGAAAAACAATAAGGTCAAACATGGCCATTAAGGCTCCATTGTTTAATTATTCAATAACTACCGCTGTGCCGTAGACAAATAACTCAGCAGCTCCAGACGTCACAGAAGAGGTAGAAAAGCGCACGTTAATAACCGCATTAGCTCCAACACTGACGGCTTGCTGAATCATCCGTGCTGTCGCTTCCTCTCTCGCCTCTTGCAATAGCTCGGTATAACCCACCAGCTCACCGCCAAATATGTTTTTTATCCCCGCCATGAGGTCCCTGCCGACATGCTTCG
>CAYNZI010000385.1:1470-3532 GCA_964401565.1 uncultured Spongiibacteraceae bacterium | reverse complement strand
TGGTATCTACGGTTCACAAGATACTTTTTATCGATGAAATTCGCGTAAATGCGCTCTACCTGTTCGCCGCGCACTACTAGCTCTTGAGGCTGTTTTGCCATCATTTCCTCCAATCGGGTTTCTATTTATATTACGATAAAATACAAGTGAATAAAAGAGCCACCATTCAACTTTTCCTTCTTTGACCATCTACCAAAGCCAAAGCAAATGTCATTTCGAGGCAAAATCCAAACAAATACTTTTCTATCTCCACCTGTATTTAAACGCTAGTATTAGATGTTCATGAATGTCGGCTTTTGGGAGGCTGTGCAACGGTATTTGATTGAGTGCCGGAGGTCAGAAAAGTGCCGTAAGCAAATTTCCCAATTCCTTGGAACTTCACGCCTTCGGAAATGATAGGTGGATAGAGATCCTACCTAAAGTCATAAGTGATTGTATATATTAAATAATATATAATTAAATGGTGCCCGGGGGTGGATTTGAACCACCGACACGAGGATTTTCAGTCCACTATTTAGTCATTGCATAGCAGAACTTAGAAGCACACAAAGCATTGTAAATATTGGTATAATCATATATATGAACATAGATGCTCAACAGAAATCATTCTTACACCTAATAAGTATGAGCCTATAGAGAGCCTAAAAAATGCCAAAATTGTTGTTAACTGAATTGCCGATCAAAGCATTACCGTTTTTGGCATTAACCGGCAGCGTAAAACGCTCGGGCGGAATCCAATAATAAGTCTTTCAGAGGCAAGGTCCAAAGCTAGGAAAGTGCTGGCAGAAATCACATTGGAGGTTTCGTTTAAGAAAACCCTTTCGTTTGTCGAGAGCAGGGATTTATTCTTGGAAGCCTGCAAAGAACAAACAAAACATCGTTGACTATTATAGAAAACGCCTCGACAAACATTTCAAATTTGGACGAAAAAGACTGAACGACATAACCCGCGACGATATCCAATCGCGGCATTTGAAATACAAAATAGGATATTGAGGGGTGCGGGCGCGCCTGACGACCTTCCTTACCACGATTTGGATATCCCTGTATTCTATCAACGAATTTTTGAGGAAAGTGGCTATCATGCCGAAAGTATATGCAATATTCGATCGATTTGTTTTGTGCAATCAGATGTAGGCGGAGCTGTATCTAACATTTTAACTTCAAAAAGATATGAAGCTTGCCTGCTTGGAGGCTAAGATGGATTTTGTTCTAGACGTCGATATGCAAACAACCAGGGGTTCGGTTTTTGCGGTGCCTGCTGGTAGATGCCAAACCTTGCTGCATCAACGCCTGCGCACGACACCAACCTTGACGCTTTTTTGGGATTACCGAGCTTGCGCTAAGCTATGACGATGGCGCGGCATTTGACGACAAAACCAACGACGTGAGTGTATTCGGAAATACCCTGCACGGCTTAGCGGTGGCGGCATGAGTGGGGGCATTTTTGACAACACCTGCGAGGCTTGGCACAATTCTTCATGTGACCGAGAAGCTGCTTAATCATATTTTGGGAAGCATCAGCGGCGTTGCGGCTATATATAATCGGCATTCATATATTGAAGAAATGAAAGAGGCGACAGATCAGTATGATTCGTATTTGACCGAACTGTTGGCTTAAAGGTTTCTTTTGATGGGGCAGCGGCGCGACGGAATTGTGTTTTCAAGGACACTGCACGATCTGCGGCGCACTGGCTAGACAGATTTTTGCCTGGCTTGGTGTTGCCCCTCATGTGAAAGGGCTCGTGCTTAATCACCTAATCTGAGGTGTCGCAGGCGTTTATGAAGTTTATAGCTGCCTGCCAGAAAAACGGGCTTTTCAAATAATTTGGGCGGCAATGCATATATTGTTGGGGCTACGCAATCGCATGGCACTGTAATGGGCTGGTTCATTTGGTGAATTCGATGCATTGGTTGGCAATGCCACGCAAAATTTTTACTTGCAAACTGGAGTTGAATTGGCTACCAGACTACACGTAAACGCGAGTCTCGCCAAGGTGGTATGTGTGCATAATTTTCGATCAAAGTACCCAGATGCGCGACGACTTCACTATTTGGATGA
>CAYNZI010000385.1:0-1460 GCA_964401565.1 uncultured Spongiibacteraceae bacterium | reverse complement strand
TTAAATCAGCTCTACTTTTTATTAAACTTTTAATTTTTTAGGTATTAGATTTGTCTTACCGCCGCTAACAATTATTTGCCTCCGTGTTTTGGATTGGTCACTTTTTACTGCGCCCGAGCGTTTTTATGGATATATCCCGAAGCTACAGTTAGACATTGAATTTGTAACGGAATATTATTCCGCCATCGCTGCTAATGAATTTGCGACATTCTACGTTAATTTATTTTTAGTCGTGCACTTGGTCTTGATTGCCTTATTAATTCTTCGGTTGACAGTTTGGCGGCGAAAGCCATTTGGTTTTGACTCTGGCGTAACAATTTCTAAGAAAATTCTATACGTTTTTTGTTTTGCTTTGTTAATGACCTGCCTGACTTGGTTTTTCCCTAGTTTTTTTCGTGAAGCAAATGAAATCTCTACGGTTCGTTTCCCTCCCGGTTTGCGAGCTTTGGCCGTAACAAGTTTTTTCCAATCCGCTTACGCTATGACAATATATTTGGCCGTCGTTACCCCTTATTTACATTACACAAAATCAATTTACGGAGAGCAAGATGTCAGGTCACGAAACCGATAATGAGGGCGTAGAGTTAGGTGTCGTCAACAACTGGATACAGTCTGGCCATAGCATAGGATTCTCTTTTGTACCGGACCCTAGTGGGTATGTCGCGAAAGTAAATATCGGATCCATGCTTGTCCTGGAGAGCGGTGAGGTTATTGATGCGATCGTCAATGGAACGGCTGAGGACGTTGCGGTTGAGCTGGCTGGAATGGGTGGCTCTTTGGCTGGAGGTGCCGTCCTTGCCCCTCCTTTTGCGTCTGGCGGGTTTGCGGTGGGTGGGCATCTCGGTGCCGCTGTCTTTGGCGCCATGGGTGCGGTCCTCGGAGCCTACTTGGGTGAAGAGGCGGCTGAGGCTCTGCTTGAAGAGCTACTAAGTATTAGGAGCCCGTTTGTTGCCTGGGACGGTGCTCCCTATGATCCGTTTGGTGACGTTGTTGAAGAGCTCAGCGAGATGTACCCTAATATACCGCTCCCAGTGCTGGAGGCCCAAGCTCTTGAAGCTCTAGGAGTAGCGGTCGCAATTATGAGGCCACCGGGAGCGACGGGTGTTTCGGTTAATACATATCTAGATCAGCTACACGAACCTGATGGCAATAACGGGGGTCTGCACGAGAGTCTTGCGGCTGCGGAAGTATATTTCAATACCGTTGGCCACCAACTTCCGCCCGATCCAGAAACACCTGAAACTGGTAGCTCTGGAGGCGGCTCAAGTAGTAGACCTGACGATGACGATAGCGACGAAGATCCCGATTTGGTGGTTGCTCCAGTTGAGCCAACTACGTCCGTTGGTGCTGTCGGAAGCCCTATTCCGGTGGTAGAACCCTATCATTCAGTGGAGCACTACGAAAATATTGGAAAGGGCACTGTATTAACGGGCCTGCCCATCGTGCTTGATCTTGACGGC
>CAYNZI010000384.1:0-3536 GCA_964401565.1 uncultured Spongiibacteraceae bacterium | reverse complement strand
CACATAAGCGCCATAGGCCATCATCGCACCCACACCGATACTCAAGGTGAAAAAAGCATGCCCCAATGCGATGAGTACACCCTGCCGGGTTAGACTCGAAAAATCAGGTGTAAATAGAAAGCTCACAGCCGCCTCAAAATCACCCACTTGACTGCTATATAGTGCCAGTGCAATCAAGGTAAGAAACAGCAAGGGCAATAACAGTCTCGCCACAAGGCCGATGCCACGACGAATGCCAACAGCGGTCGTCAGGAAAATAATCAGCAGAAACAAACCCTGCCATTCCAGCATGCTTTGTGGCTCAGCTAACAGCGCATTAAATTGATCACCGGCCAATTGAGCGCTACTGGCATCAAAATCGCCACCAAACAACTTGCCAATGTAAGCTAAACTCCATCCGGCAATCACACTGTAATAGGACAACACCAGCAAACCAGCAAGGCAACCAAACCACCCGATACTTTGCCACCATTTCGACACTCCAGCTTCAAGACTAACGTCCTGCATAGTCGTAATAGGGTTAGCGCGTCCCCGGCTACCCAATACTATCTCGGCAATCATTACCGGCATGGCGACCAATAGAATACAGGCGAGATAAACGATAATAAAAGCGGCGCCACCATTTTCTCCCGCTAAATAGGAGAACTTCCATAGATTGCCTAATCCAATCGTCGCGCCCGTCGCAGCGGCAACAAATGACCAGCTACGACGCCACCCCCTGCTCTTTGTCTGACTAAGAGTTTTCATTAATGCCCACGGTAATTGCCACAATGCCACTTTTTAACCCAGACCATTACGCATTACCAGCAACAATCGCTATAATGCGCCGCTATGGCTAAAAAGAAACCGAAACAAACCAGTAATACCATCGCCCAGAACAAAAAGGCGCGACACGACTATCACCTGACAGACAAGTTCGAGGCGGGATTAGTCCTGCAAGGGTGGGAAGTAAAAAGTCTGCGTATGGGGAAAGTCCAGATCACCGATACCTATGTGTTGATAAAGAACGGAGAGGCCTTTTTAATCGGGATACACATCACTCCACTCAATACGGCCTCAACCCACTTTATTGCCGACCCAACGCGCACTCGTAAATTATTGCTCAACAAACGGGAAATCGCCAAGCTGTTAGTCGCGACCACCCAAGAGGGCCACACGTGCGTGTGTACGGCGATTTACTGGAAGAACCATCTGGTCAAAGCCGAAATTTGTATTGCCAAGGGTAAGCAACAGCACGATAAACGAGAAACAGAGAAAGAGCGTGACTGGAGTAAACAAAAACAACGAGTTATGCGACACAATGCCTAAACAACAGGTATTCCCTTAACGACATTAACTATTTAGATAACATTTTTTAGGACAAGACGCTCTAACCACCCTCTTGAAATTTTCCTGATTAGGCGCATATTAGAGATGGTATTTCGATACCGTAATTGCCCTCACTTGGGGAGGGCCGAGGGGAGTGGGAACAGCGCAATGCCGCCCACCCCTACTCACTGTATCTTTTGCCACTCTTTCAACATAAACAACACCCCGATAGACATTACATAGTTGAAATCAACTAACACGCCCCAATATAAGATAGTGTACAATTGCATTAGCTTGAGCGTCTTGATCGTTAAACCCTAGAGGCCAAGCTGGAGCAAGACCGTAACAAAGGGGCCGATTTGGATTCGACGCCGGTTACAAAACTTACGTGTGCATGTCGTGATGGTAGCCAATCACGTTAATCCAAAGCTGCAAACTATTAGTTGCCAATGATGACAACTACGGTGCACAACTAGCTGCGTAAGTAGCTCTTTGTAAACCTTCTAGTGGTTCGCCGCTAGCGGTCTTTGACAAGGTGCCAGTACCGCGTTAACGTCCGTCATATAGAACTGGATCGCAGTGAAGCCGCGCCTGAGGTGGATCAGCTAAACATTAATCAGGATCGCCAACTACGTCCTGCCCGCCGGGCTGTAAGCGGTTAAATTAATTGACGGAATCTAAGCATGTAGAGCACTAAGCAGCGGACTGACGGACGCGGGTTCAATTCCCGCCGGCTCCACCAATATAGGGTCCAACAGGATCCAAGAAAGACCACTAAAGCCTGTAATCATCACTGTTTACGGGCTTTTTTGTGCCCATAGTGTCCAGCGGAGGTTTGTAACATCCTGAATTTAATGTAACACTGATTGTAACAACAGACATTTTACAGCCGGAGCGTTGTTACAATGGCCAATACCACCAAGCTCCTAACCAACACAGAAGTGAAACAAGCGAAGCCTAAGGCAAAAGAATACAACCTTGCAGACGGAGGCGGCCTAGCACTGCGCATAAAGCCGAACAGCTCAAAATATTGGATCTTTAACTACTCTCGCCCCATCACCAAAAAACGCGCCAACATCAGTTTTGGTGCCTACCCTGATTTATCCCTAGCTGAAGCCCGGCGTAAGGGCGAAAAGGCTCGCGAACTGCTAGCCAACAAGATCGACCCCAAAGATTATAAAGAAAGCACTACCGAAAAAGAACTCCAAGCACATAACGACACTTTAGAAGCTGTCGCCAAACAATGGCTGGAAGTAAAAAAGAGCAAAGTATCAGCCGACCATGCCGATGATATTTGGCGCTCATTTGAGCTGCATATATTTCCAGCCCTTGGGGGGGAACCCATTCATAAGTTATCAGCGCCCAAAACTATAGCCACCCTAAAACCCATTGCCGCTAAGGGCAGCCTGGAAACAGTTAAACGCCTTTGCCAACGCATCAACGAGGTCATGGTTTTTGCACTCAATACCGGAGTAATTGAAACCAACCCCCTGGCCGGCATTCGGGATGCCTTTGAAGCACCACAAAAGCAACATCTGCCAACCCTAAAGCCTGACCAACTGCCCAATCTAATGAAAGAACTCACCACAGCCAGCATAAAGCTGACTACACGCTGTTTAATCGAATGGCAGCTTCATACTATGGTCAGGCCCAGCGAAGCAGCCGGCGCCCGCTGGGATGAGATAGACGAGAAAGAAAAGTTATGGAACATACCCGCCGAAAGAATGAAGAGAAAGCGAGCCCAGACAATACCGCTATCCCCCCAAGCTCTGGCCCTACTTGAAGTAGTTCGTCCTCTGAGCGGTAATCGCGAGCACATCTTTCCTGGTGACAGAAACCCCAGAAGCCACACCCATGCCCAAACAGCCAATATGGCGATCAAGCGTATGACACTACCAGGCAAATTGGTTGCTCACGGACTTCGATCTCTTGCCAGTACCACCTTAAACGAACAGGGCTTTAATGCTGATGTGATCGAGGCTGCACTCGCTCATGTTGATACCAATGAAGTTCGGCGAGCCTATAACCGTGCTGAATATTTGGAGCGTCGCAGAGTGATGATGAAATGGTGGTCTGAGCATATTGAGAGGGCGGCTACTGGGAATATGAGTTTGTCTGACAGTAAGGGCGGATTGCGAGCAGTATGAGTGCGTCAAGACATTAGACTAGTGGAAATATTTCGACACGAAGGTTTTTACTCATCACCATCAACATTTTCAATATCCTTA
>CAYNZI010000383.1:0-3540 GCA_964401565.1 uncultured Spongiibacteraceae bacterium | reverse complement strand
CATCCATTTTTCCGATCATATGGGTTCTCCCCATTCTAGGTGTGTTGATATGGATGGTTGTATACTTTGGTCTGCATCCACTGCATAGACTGGCATCAGTCCTGCGCCGAAGAAAATCGGAGGATTTAAAATCGATTGAGGACTCGGGCTACCCAAGGGAATTGACCGAAGTCGTCATGTCAATTAATAGCTTACTCGAGCGCTTAAACGGCGCATTCGAGCGCGAACGACGATTTTCAGCCGATGCTGCCCACGAACTTCGAACACCGCTTGCCGCCCTTAAAGTCGACCTTCACAACTTGGTCGAAGAATCAGGGGCTAAAAGTGAAAACCTGCAAGAACTGGAAAAAGGCGTTGATAGAATGGGCCACTCAATTGAGCAAATTCTTGCTTTTCACCGCCTGTCACCTGATAGATTCCTAGCTAACCCTGAAACTGTTGATATCAAAGAAATTGCACAGCAAACGATCGTCGACTTATACTCAGCATGCGAACGTAAAAATCTTAATATTGCGATTGAAGGCACGTCCGTATTAGTAGAGGGCGACAGATTCGCGCTGGCCACACTACTAAAAAATCTTGTCGACAATGCCATTAAATACACCCCTGTGTATGGCACCATTCTCATTGCAGTCGCCGCCAGAGGCTCAACCGCCACAGTTGGCGTCGAAGATTCCGGCCCGGGAATAAAGGAAGCGGATTTGAAAAAAGTTTTCGACCGATTCTACCGAATAGGAAGTGCAAGTTTACAGGCAGATATTGTCGGATCGGGGCTGGGATTATCCATAGTCGATCACATTGTACAGCTACACCGAGGGGAAATTGAAATGAGCGTATCCAGTGATCTTGGCGGACTTAAGGTAGAAGTCATTTTGCCCTTAACACAACAACCTGCAGCTCTACTCGATAAATCATGAATATTAGGCGGGCACTGATAATCATATTTTCCTTAGCGACACAGACCGTAGTCAGCGCAGCCACGCCAACAATTGAGATAGAAATCCGACATCATCTTTTTTATCCGGCTGAGGTCATTGTACCGGCGAATCAGAAGGTAAGATTGCTGATACACAATACTGACCCTACACCGGAAGAATTTGAAAGTTACGAATTAAACCGCGAAAAGGTAATCGTGGGAAATAGTAAGGCAGTGGTATTTATTGGGCCATTAAAACCGGGTGAATATCCATTTTTTGGAGAGTTTAATCTGTCTACAGCCCTTGGAAAAGTCATTGCCAGGTAAATTTATATCATGCTAATTGACGCTGTCGTCATCATCTTACGAGAAACGCTGGAAGCGGCAATACTCATCGGTATTCTAATCAGTATCAGTAATTCTGTGAGTATCAAACCGTATTGGTTTTTCCTGTCTTTAACTCTTGGCATTTTGAGTGCAGTGGGTTATGCGGTTAGTCTCGGCTCCATTTCCGGCTGGTTCGACTACGCGGGACAGGAAGTCGTGAATGCCACTATTCAATACTTGATTTACAGCTGTCTACTGGCCACCGCTGTACTCACCGCGAACGGTCACCTCCGACCAAGGCTCTCTCTCACTTTGGCCATGGCTAGTGCTGCGATGCTGGCAATGATCAGGGAGGGATCAGAAATCATTATATTTTTTACCGGCTTTCTCAGCAAAGAAGGTGTAATGACTCAGGCGCTGACCAGTGGGTTTATCGGACTAACTATAGGGATGAGCGTTGGTGCTCTTTGCTACTTTTCAATTATTTCTTGCCCCAAAAAAACCCGGGTGAAACTGCAGATCACGCTGTTGAGCTTTATCGCCGCGGGCATGGTTGCGCAGGCTACCCAGTTATTGATACAAGCCGACTGGCTACCGTCCTCCAGCCAACTCTGGAATAGCAGCAACATTTTGTCCGAACAATCAACTGTTGGCCAACTCGCCTACGCCACCTTTGGGTATGAAGCCACGCCAACACCCATAGAAGTTTACGCCTACTTAATAGCCCTTCTTCTAATTCCAGCGGCAATCGCAATCAGCCTCTATCGACCTCTTTCTTCAGGGGACCGCCAATCAAACCCTGGAAAAAGGAACTAAAGACATTGAATTTCTCACCGTTTCTATTCGCGAAAAAACCACTATTCCTTCTCCCTGCTTGTGCACTAGCATCGATTACGCTGTCACCTAACAATGCATTAGCCGACGGCTCCAGCATCGACAAAGTATACCATCCTTACGTTCAAGTCCTTGAAAAGGAAATTGAGTATCGATCTCGATACCAGAAAGATAGTCATGACAACCTTGACGGACAACAACGTCATCTAGTGGGCTTCGGCCGCGCCTTTTCAGACACGGTCTTTGGCGAGATATATTTGGATGGAAGCAACGATACCGGCGGAAGTTTCTCGCTAGATGCGATAGAAATAGAAGCCAAAATCCAGTTAACGGAACAAGGTGAATACGGTAGTGACTGGGGGATCTTGTTCGAGATTGAACGAGACAAGAGAGACAATAAGTGGGAAGCTGGTAGCACCCTCATCGCTTTACGTGAGTGGAGTGACTGGATTGTGACAACCAATATCGGACTGGCCTATGAGTGGGGAAGTCACATAGACAACGAGTGGGATACAAGCTTTTCCACGCAATTTCGCTACCGCTACCAACAAACCCTCGAGCCATCCATCGAAATATACCTGTCGGAAGACAGCAAAGGGATAGGTCCGGTTTTGAGTGGCACATTTCGACTGGGAGGGCACCGGAAGTTAATGTGGGAGAGTGGCGTTATTATCGGCGTCGACGGTAAGACATCTGACCAATCATGGAAATTCAATATCGAGTACGAATTTTGAATCTGATGCAGGATACCTGAATGACTACCCATCCAGGCTCTGATATTGCCAACATAACAGGCTCGAAAGACAACAATCTAACCCAATTCTTTTAATAACAATAATACTTGTCACAATTGAACAAGACTGACCCAGCTTTAAACACCTGGGAATGATACCTGCGAAAGGTCCAACCAAAAAAATAATTGACGCAATGCTGCATGCACTGCAATAGAAGAAGGATTACCCCATGAAAAAGAACCTCCTGATCGGCTTTGCCTGTGTAATTGTTGTTGGTATCGGGCTGGGCGTGTCTTACAAAGAAAAATTTGATCGCCTAGCCTATAGTCTCACGTTATTTTCTGGCGCAGAACAATATGAAAGCTTTAATCGAATGGCAGAAATATACCCAGTAACGACCATGACAGCGTCTGCAGAACCTTTTGAATTCGGAGAAGGCAGTACAATCTCATTACCGTCCAGCTTTCCCTACAATGGGAATGACGTTAACGTCGAACGCTTCTTAGCCGAAACGGATACCAGTGCTCTACTCGTCATCCACAATGGCGACGTTCGATTTGAGCAGTATATGCTTACCGGTGGCAGAGATGTAAACTGGCTATCGATGTCCGTGTCAAAAAGTTTTATTGCAACAGGAATAGGCATCGCCGTTGACGATGGCCTTATTGATATTCTAAAACCCATTACCGACTACGTCCCTAGCCTTTTGGGCTCTGCTTACGACAATGT
>CAYNZI010000382.1:0-3554 GCA_964401565.1 uncultured Spongiibacteraceae bacterium | reverse complement strand
ATGATTTTTAGGTAACCGTAAAAATTGCCCCATTCTCGCCGTTCAATCGTCATTAATTGATCTGGAAAACGCTTTTCCGACAAATAGTTATCTATCACCCAAACAAAATCCGTTCCCGTTACGTCACGATTACCTTGCTTAATCAAACTGCGGTTAATAAATGCTTCTTTGGAATCGATCTTAAAACCCGCAGACAACAATTGTTCCAGAGGAACGCTTTCCGTTTCGATAAGCTCGCCGACAACGGTATAGCTTTTATTGCCAGGCAAAGTATATTCCGCCTCCATAACATCAGCCGGCCAAAAATGACCGAAGCCTCTTACTGCGAGCAGTAAAAGCAGACCAACAACCGCAACCACACTGATACTAACGGCTGCTGCATTAATCCACACATAAGGATCACCACTACGCACCCATTCTTTCAACGTTATCTTCTTGTCTTTATTGATGTCCATGAGCTAGTTCGTCTTTGTCATTGGTTAGTTACCCGTTGGCCTATCGTCGCTGGAAAAAACAGTGCACTTATAATGATCCATATTTTTTCCGCAATCTCTGCCTAACGATTTCAGCGGCCGTATTGACCACAAAAGTGAACAAAAACAACACAAAAGCTGCCAGGAAAAGCACGCGATAGTGAGAGCTGTCCACCTCGGCTTCACCAATTTCTACGGCGATGTTTGCCGCGAGCGTACGCATGCCTTCAAATATATTGGCATCCATAACCGGAGTGTTTCCGGTGGCCATCAGCACTATCATCGTCTCACCCACTGCACGTCCCATGCCTATCATTAGCGCAGAAAAAATACCGGGGCTAGCCGTTGGTATCACCACACCAACAAGGGTCTGCCACGGTGTTGCCCCAAGTGCGAGAGAACCATAGCTCAGTGATTTTGGCACAGAAAAAATGGCGTCTTCAGCGATGGAAAAGATAGTCGGAACCACCGCAAAACCCATGGCCACACCGACCACCATCGCATTGCGCTGATCAAAAGACACACCCAAGTCATGTGTTAGCCAAGCTCGCATATCACCACCGAAAAACCACAATTCAAGCATGCCACTAGAGGCAACACTACCTGACACAATCGCAATAACAACGGGAATCAACAGTACCGCATGCCAGCCATCCGGCACCCGAAGCCGTATAGATTTCGGTAATCGACTCCACAGAAACCCAAAAAGAAGGACACCGACCGGTAGCAGAATGAAAGTAGCAAAAACACCCGCAAGATTGCGCTCGAAAAAAGGCGCCAACCATAAACCTGCAAGAAAACCCAAAATAACGGTTGGCAGGGCTTCCATTAACTCAATCAAAGGTTTTACTTTACGCCTGATCCCTGGCGTCATGAAATAGGCGGTATATATCGCGCCGCAAATTGCCAGGGGAGCGGCTATCAGCATCGCATAAAATGCGGCTTTCAGCGTTCCAAACGCGAGAGGCGTAAAGCTGTACTTCTCTTCAAAATCATTGTCTGACGCGGAGGACTGCCAAATACAATCTGGCTCCGGATAACTTTCATACCAAATTTTTTCCCACAAAACGCTCCAGGAAATTTCAGGATGTTCATTTTCTAGCAACCAATATGAGTAACCGCCATCATCGTCGCGCGTGAGCAGCGCGTTTGCCCTCGGTGAAATTGCCAGCGATGAAATCGTTCGATTTCCATCAGCTACAGTTTTTTCCAACAACAGTCTGGAAGAAGTCGTGTGGAAAATGGCCGCACTGTTTTCAGTATTGAGTGCAATAAATCCTTTTCGTCTATGCTCTACAACCACCGCCGTCACACCGACACCGGAAGCATGGAAACTACGTATTTTTTGCAATCGCGGTGGCTTTCCGTCCTCGCGAACCATAAACCACTGAACGATTTCACCCTGATCACTCGCCACTAATAGTGAGATACCACCTAGTAGAAAGCGAAAATCTGTCACTAAACCCGTATCAAGCAACCTTCCTCTGTCGATGACCTCCGCCGTTACCATATTGATAACTCTGAAATCACCATTTTTCGAAACCAGGTAAAGCCAGCGTTGATCAGGTCCTATCAATATCCAGTTAATATCAATATCAATTACCGGAAATTCAAGCCGCTCCTCTTCCAGCACGATTTCTTCTGTCAGAAAATCTTCATCTTTTACAAAACGTCGGCCGTACAAAGTGTTACCCACTTTAGCGACTAAAACCAACTGTTCTTCGCTATCTCGCACCGCGATGGTATCAATCACCCCACTGCGAGTAGCAGGAATATCAAACTCGATTGGTGCATCCCCGTAAGGGTATTCTACTACGGGTGTGATCACACGCTCGTCGTTAGGGTAACTAATTTTGTAATCCGGCTGAACGAGCAGTACACCCGTTTCAGCGGCAAGCGCCATCAGTGGCTGCTGCTCTGAGTTAAGACCAAAACTATCAATGCCACCGCTAACCGAGAGTTGCTTACTGTCTACAATCTCACCGCTGTTGGCTCGAAAGAATGTTATTAGCCCCGAACGATCCAACCGGGTAGCCACTTCAGCCTGCTCCTCCATGCCCAAATATAAGGTATCGGAGGATGTTGACCTTGTTGTTTGAGACAGTTGATAGCTCTCGACCAGCTCCAGTTCAGCGGACTTAAACAACGGTAGTATTTCATAAAGGAGATAGAAAAAAATGAGCAGAATAGCGCCGAGAACAGCGAGGCCGCCGCCGGTAATCATGATGTTAGCTGCAGTATCTTTGGCTTTTCGCCATCCACCGAGCTGATCCTGGACAATACTGATTTTTTTCATAAACTGTGTTTTTTTAAGTTTGGTATGTAGCTGCAATTGACCCATTCTATGATGCGATTATTACAGTTGTGTGACAGCACACGATTTCACTATTTTTCAGTAATTTACTGGCAAAAAAAAGCCGCGGATAATATCCGCGGCTGCCTATCTAGAAACCAAGCTAACGCTATCTAGAGACCAAGAGAAGATAACTGTTTTGCCGCAACCTTAGCAGGCAGAGGGATGTAGCCGTCTTTTACCACAACCTCTTGACCTACTTTAGACAAGACCATTTTGAGAAACTCTCTATTCAACGGCGACAGCGGCTGGTTAGGAGCCTTGTTTACATAAACATAAAGATAACGTGACAAAGGATACTCACCCGTCACCGCATTGTCAGGAGTTGCAGCTATAGGTAATCCGCCCGGCTTTTTACTCAGCGGAACAGCACGAACACTGGATGTTTTGTAACCAATTCCTGAGTAGCCTATGCCGTTAATCGACGTTGCTACAGACTGTACTACCGATGCAGAACCAGGCTGCTCGTTAACGGTATTCTTGTAATCACCCTTGCACAGCGACTTCTTCTTAAAGTAACCATAGGTTCCAGAAACAGAGTTTCGACCAAATATTTGAATATCACGATTAACCCAAGGCCCGGTCAATCCAGCTTTTCCCCATGTATCGATATTGATATTTCCTCCACATTTACGTGTCGACGAAAAAATCGCATCAACGTCTTGAATAGAAATTCCCGCAATAGGATTATCCTTGTGGACATAAACAGCCAACGCGTCAATTGCAAC
>CAYNZI010000381.1:0-3555 GCA_964401565.1 uncultured Spongiibacteraceae bacterium | reverse complement strand
GAACCAATAAAATCTCGGTCGCTCCAACAGGGCGAACAAATTTAGTTTGGCGGTATACTTTTTTTTCAGTCATATGTCGGTCATTACCTTTGCGTATGGTGAATTTCTTGCAGGATTATCCGAAGTCTCAGAAATACCCTGCGTGATAATATCGTAAGATATCTTTTGCGATCAGTATTTTATGAACGTCATCCGGACCATCAGCTAGTCGCATGATGTGGACTGTTGTCAACCGAGCAGCCTGAATATCCATATAGCTGTTGGCTAACACGGTGTGATTGTTGCTGGTTGAAAAAATACGTCCCCGCTGAGCGGGGACAGTCGTCCTGTCTAACAACCTTTCCAGTTTGGTTTACGTTTTTCTGCAAAAGCTTTAGGACCTTCCTGCAAATCTTCACTGCCATATAAAGCTTTAACTGCCGGGTAAGTAATGGCCATTGCCGACTCAACATCTTTCTGTTTCAGCCCTTCAACAACCGACTCCTTGGTGGCTCGAATAGACATCGGTGAGCATTCGAGTATTTGCGCAGCCCACTTCCTGGCTTCTGTTAACGCCTCACCTTCAGCGACAACCGCCGTCACAAAACCCATCCGCAACCCTTCTTCTGCGGGAACGTGGCGACCCGTCATCATCATACCCATCGCTTGTTGATAGGGTATCATTCTCGGTAACCGGTGCATGCCACCTGCTAGCGCCGCCAATCCTACTCGGGGTTCTGGCAATGCAAACTTGGCATTTTCTGCCGCAATGATAATATCGGCCGATAATGCAATCTCAAAACCACCCCCCATCGCCACGCCATTAACGGCAGCTATGATCGGTTTATTCATGCTAAAGCGATTAGTTATGCCTGCAAAACCACTAGCAGGACCTTTTACGTTACCACCCGCTGCGGTGTATTTGAGATCGTTACCCGCAGAGAAAGCTCGCTCTCCAGCGCCAGTAACAATAGCCACCCACTGTTCAGGATCATTTTCAAAGTCATTCCAGACTTCATCCAACTCATTACTCATTAAGGGATGAACAGCATTCATCACATTCGGACGATTTAGCGTAACAATAGTCAAGTTACCTTCGCGTTCCACAGAACAATATTCGTATGACATATTTCAATCCTTTTTATCTTCTATAAATCGACATAAGTCGCCGATTAGTCCACTTGAAAATGACTAATTGCCGCGTATTTCACCACACTGCATTAATCGACTTTGTCACCTAGGCCTGTTCGTCAGACCACTGTGAAAATGTTTTATTGTCTGCTGCCAATTGTTCCAGCAGCGCAGAAGGCTTCCACACATCACCGTGTTGCTGTTGGAATTCGCAGATCATATCGTAAACTTTTTTAACACCAATGGTATCTGCATAGTGCATAGGGCCGCCCCTATAGACAGGAAAGCCATAGCCGTTTACATAAACAACGTCAATATCACTGGAGCGCTGGGCTATACCTTCCTGCAGTATGTAAGCGCCTTCATTAATCCACGCACAAGTAATACGGTTTAAAATTTCCTCGTCACTGATTTCCCGACGACTAATACCATGCTCTGCCGACAAGCGCTCAATCACTTTCATCACTTCCGGGTCACTACTACGAGCACGAGTATCAGGATCATAGCGATAGTACCCGGCGCCACTCTTCTGTCCCAGCCTTCCCGTTTCAACCAGCGCATCAACAATGCAATAGCTTTTAGGATCACCCTTTTGTTCTTCACTGAGAGCCTGCCTTGCCTTATAACTGACGTCCAGTCCCGCTAGATCGCCAACAGCTAACGGGCCCATCGCCATTCCCCAGCCCTGCATCACCGAATCTATCTGCTCAGGTGATGCCCCTTCCATCATGCAAAGCTGATTTTCGCGTACCGAACAACGCAGCATCCGGTTGCCGATAAAGCCGTAACAGACCCCTGACAGTACTGGAATTTTGTTGATTTTTTTCGCCAACTTCATTGTCGTACTAATGACATCACCTGCGGTTTTATCACCACGGACCACTTCCAACAGCTTCATTACATTAGCGGGACTAAAAAAGTGCATGCCAATCACATCGCCCGGACGGCTCGTCGCCGCGGCAATTTGATCAACATCCTGATAAGACGTGTTAGAAGCCAGAATCGCTCCTTGTTTGCAGGCTTTATCCAATTTTTTAAACACCTCCTTTTTTACTTCAAGGTCTTCAAAAACAGCTTCAATAACCAGGTCTACATAACCTAAATCATCATAGTTAGTACTTCCGCTAATCAACGAAAGACAATGATTCATCTGTTCTTCGCTAAGTTTGCCTTTGCTCACCGTAATACGGTAATTCTTTCGAACAATTTCCAGTCCTCGCGCCAGAGCTTCATCATTGATTTCAATCATTACTACAGGAATACCGACATTAGCAAAATTCATTGCAATACCCCCTCCCATAGTTCCGCCACCCAGGACTCCTACCTTGTTGATGGCTCTGTCAGTGGTATCTTTTGCCAGACCTTTAATCTTCGCTGCGGCCCGCTCAGCAAAGAAAATATGTCGCATGGCAGACGACTGAGTTGATTGCACACACTCAGTGAACAACTCGCGTTCTTTAATCATGCCCTCCTTCACGGGTGTGGTAACCGCTACTTGCACTGCATCGATAATCTTCTGTGGCGCTAACTGGCCTCGCGCTTTCTTGGCCATTTTTTCCCGCCAGCTATCAAACAACGCATCCGTTGCGGTAGCCGGGTCTATCGTCATATCACTGACACGCTTACAGGGCGCATTTTCTGCAATCAACGTTTCAGCGTAAGACATCGCACCCTCGAGTAAATCGCCGTCTATAATGTGATCAATCAGGCCCATTGCATGAGCTTTAGCGGCAGCTACCGGATTACCACTAGTGATCATATCCAGTGCGGCATCAACACCAACAATACGAGGTGTGCGCTGGGTTCCACCAGCACCGGGAATAATGCCCAGTTTCACTTCAGGCAGCCCAACTTTGGCTGAAGCCAGTGCACAACGGTAGTGCGAAGCCAAGGCAATTTCGAATCCACCACCCAAAGCGGTACCGTGAATTGCTGCAATGACCGGCTTGGTCGAATTTTCAATACTGTCCAAAATCGAGGGCAGAGAGGGATCCATCGGCGGCTTACCAAACTCGGTGATATCAGCGCCAGCTACAAATGTACGCCCCTCGCAAAGAATCAATAAAACCTTCGATTCATCGCCTTGAGCAGCGACAACCGCCTGCTGAATACCCTCACGCAACGCATGTGACAGTGCGTTAACAGGTGGATTATTTAGACGAATAACGCCCACACTGTTCTTTATTTCATAACTGACAACCGACATATACCTTCTCCTCAATACGCATTTTTTTACTCAAACTGAACGAGCCATCGGAAAATATTTCCGCAACCTTGATTGATTCTTTTCTATATCTCCGCTGGAAGACTAGAATACCACCTTAAAATACAGGTTTGTCATTGATTGAAAATGTAGCATTATTAATTTTTAATATTCCACGTAGCAGAATATCATACTGCTTTTCGCTTTTGCCGACCATACCGAGGGGTTATTCATGATTCGAG
>CAYNZI010000380.1:0-3556 GCA_964401565.1 uncultured Spongiibacteraceae bacterium | reverse complement strand
TAAGCGTATTGCCATTGTTTATTACAATCATCCACCCGGCCGACACAATATAGGTGCCGACAATCTCGATGTTCCGGCATCTCTTTGGCAAATTCTCAACGCATTGCAGGCTGCCGGTTACCACACAGGTCCGTTGCCAGCATCGCAGGAAATCCTGCTTGATATGATGCAAGCGCATGGCGTTAACCTGCCGCGTAACGCCGATGAGCTGGAAAAGATGAGCGAAGGAATCTCACGCTTGTCGGCTGAGGAATATAGCCGTTGGTTCACTACCTTGCCGGCCACCGTTCGGCGGGAAATGGTACAAGGACCTTTTGGGTTGCTGCATGAACAATTGCGCAATGCTGTTGACGCTGGGAAGCCTGACCTTGCCCGCGGAGCCCTTGAACACACATTTGAAGAAATGCATCACCTACTGGAAGGTGTAGACCATCCCGGAAGAGCGCGAGCATTGGCGCTATTGGCTCAGTTGGAACAGTGCTATGAACAAACAATAGAAAAATCGGCAAACGCCCTCTGCATGCAAGATGCTCCTGATATCATAACTGCCTTGCAACGAACTGGAATTGAAGGTCTTGGCGGTTGGGGAAAGCCGCCGGGCCGCGTGATGACACACAATTCGCAAATCCTTCTTCCGGGCTTGCAGTTTGGCAATATTTTTATAGGGCCTCAGCCACCTCGTGGCTGGGAGATCAATGAGGAATTGCTGCACGCGAATCTTGCGTTCCCGCCGCCGCACCAATACCTGGCTTTTTATCATTTTCTACGGGATAAGTTTGCCGCTGACGCGCTGGTGCATTTAGGTAGGCATTCCACCTATGAATTCTTGCCTCGTCGCTCAGTCGGATTAGCGAACGACGATTACTCCCGTATCGTCGCGGGCGACCTGCCGGGAGTCTACCCCTACATAGTTGATGGAGTCGGCGAAGGTATTGCCGCTAAGCGACGTGGGCTTGCTGTCATGGTTGACCATCTCACACCGCCATTGGCCAGCACACCCTTGTATGACGAGTTGTTACAGTTACGGCAGTTAATAGAAAGTTTCGAGGCAAGCCACGGCAGTGGCGAACAGGTTGTTAGTGACAGGCTGGTTGTCCAGATTCGAAAGAAGGTGGACGCGCTGGAACTCAAGGAAGAGTTGGCTGAGGCAATGTCTGCGGAATTGGCCGTAATGGGCATCAGCTTTGAGGAAGTTGATGATGACATGATGGTGCATGAGGTGGGTCACTACCTGACAGAACTGCAAGAGCGTTTTATGCCGCTTGGGCTGCATGTTTACGGCCGGCAGTGGCAGCCAGAGGCAGTGGATATGATGTTGGCATCCATGCTGTCCAAAAATGATAGCGCGGATCTTGCCGGTGAATACCGAAAGAAACTGGAAGCGTCTCCTGCAGCTGAAGCTGAGGCGCTGCTACGTGGTTTGTCTGGGGGTTACATACACCCAGGGCAAGGTAACGATCCTATTCGCAGCCCTGCCAGCTTGCCCACCGGTCGCAATTTCTATGCGCTGGACAGCAGCTTGATTCCCAGTCGTGTTGCATGGCAACTGGGTAAGGAAATGGCTACAGCTGCTCGCGCCAATAATACGCAAAGCCCTGAGAAGTCCGAGGCCGTAATACTTTGGGCCTCTGATGTTGTGAGGGACGAAGGGGTGATGATTGCTTTTGGCCTGGACATGCTCGGGCTTGAACCAGTATGGAATAGCCGCGGGTTAGTGAAAGGGCTGCAACGACAAGCTGCAGGCGCCGGCCAAGCAGTACGAAGAGACGTTGTTTTTACAACGTCGGGCTTGTTTCGCGATCTATACGGCCAGCAGATGTTGATGCTCAATCGGGCCACTTTGATGGCTCTAGATGCAAGTGCAGACACCATTCGGCGCGACCATCCCGCGTTAGCGCTTGCGCTACAGGGAGCTCTGGAGCCGCTCGGTGAAGGTGTATTGGGTGGGCTTGAACTCCTGTCGAGAAATCAGGTTGCAGCACACTGGATTGAGCAGACAAGGGGGCTCATGGCGCAAGGCATCGGGGAAGCTGACGCGGGTGGGTTGGCCAGCTATCGCGTTTTTGGCGATGCTCCCGGCAGCTATGGTGCGGGCATAAATCGATTGGTTGAACGTTCGGGAGCTTGGAACGAACGCGAGGAACTGGCCGGTGTGTATATGCGCAGGCTTGGATACAGCTACGGTATCTCGGGATTTGGAGTACCCGCTACCGAGGCTTTCAAGAGAGTGCTCGGGAGTGTTGAAAATACTTACTTTGGTCGCTCGAGTAATCTCTACGGTCTAATTGATAACAACGACGCCTTTGATTATCTGGGTGGAGTTAGTCTTTCGGTGGAGATGTTAACTGGAGTAGCACCGCAAAATTATGTTATTGACGACGCTGATCCGACGAACGTAAAAACGCGCCCATTGAGCCGTGCTTTACGCCAAGAATTGCGCGGTCGGTTTCTTAATCCGGAATGGCTGCAGGGACAGATGAAGCACGGCTATGCTGGTGCGCGCACGATGGGCAGTGAGTTTCTCGAGTATTTGTGGGGTTGGCAGGTGACGAACCCGACACTGGTGGGTGATTGGGCCTGGGAAGAAGTTAAGGCTGTGTATATCGACGATCGATATGAGCTGGGTTTGGATGAATTTCTGGAAACCGGCCACAACGTACATGTTAAAAGCAACATGCTCGCGATAATGCTGGTGGCGGTACAGAAAGGTTTCTGGAAGGTCGATTCGCAATCCATTGAACAGTTGGCTGCTAAGTTTGCAGACCTGGTTGCGGAGAATGGCTTACCTGGCAGCGGCCACACTGATCCGAGTAATCCAATGTTGCCGTGGCTGGAATCTTTTCTGACTGCCGAACAATGGGCGGCGCTATCTGAAAGTATTGCAGCTGCAGCAGGAAGTGATGACAGCGAATCGACCCCCAGGGAAGTTCATCGCATGGCGGAGATAGCGCTCGATGACGAAGCGCAGCCAGGAAAAGAAAGTGACACGCAGGAGCCTGTCAGCGGAACGACAGAGCAAGCTGCGTCAAAGCAGTTTGGCCAAAATACATGGCACTACTGGCCGTTGTCAGCGGTGTTGCTGCTTATCATTGCAGGCTTTTATGCGGGTTTGACTAGCGCCGGTCGTATGGCGCGTACAGCGGACAATTGAGACTTGATGATGGATTATGGAATTGTGTTGGGTGCTCTGCACCAGTTTGTTGGATGGCTATTGCATCCGGTTATCGCGGTGTTGGGTTTTTCCTTGATGCTGTTGCTTTTGGAACTTGGCCGGGCGTGTGCGGAAAGATGGTACACATTACGGAGTATTCGTCAGACGGCGGAGCGTTCACAGAACGATGCAGTACAGCCACAGGTTGCTTTGCGAGCCTTTGAGGAATACGCCGCGCGGCGTTTAGAGCTGACAGATCTGCTAGCGCGATCTGGTCCAATACTCGGCTTGATGGGAACATTGATCCCTCTTGGGCCTGGGCTGACCGCACTGGGCTCGGGAAATATTGAGATCTTGGCCACCGCTCTGACGGTGGCATTCGATACCACGGTGGTGGGACTGCTA
>CAYNZI010000379.1:0-3556 GCA_964401565.1 uncultured Spongiibacteraceae bacterium | reverse complement strand
GAAAGAATACACCGACCTTACCCTACCTGACCTTGATCACAATTCACTGCAACTAACGAATTTATTGAAACCATCAACTCAATCCACTCGATCGAAAACCCTAGATAGCGCACCTCAATATTCATCAACTAGAGGCACCGCGATTATACGCAGTGAATCAAACCCTGAAAAAATACTATCCATCGGCTCGGCGACTCATGTTACGAGAGAAACCCGGGATACAAACAAGCAACTCGCGCTGCCAAGTAGTGAAACCGCTAGAGCATTACTGAACAATCAGGAGCTGCGAGACATGGCCCAAAAGCAAATGGAGGCCAACCCCGAACTGTTACAGAATATTTTGGAGAACCCTCAATTAAAAACACTGCTGGAATTTTTACAGAAAGGGCAAAACGCCCCGAAAATACCAGAATAAATGACCTCACGTCAGCGGCTATAGTTTCCTTGAGTGCACTATTTATATATTATCTCCACTATGTCAATTACGATCAGGCCATCGGTAAATGAACGATCTAAACAATCTAATCAGTAGAAATAGAGCATGGGCAAAGAATATCAAGGATGAAGATCCTGATTTCTTCTATCGGCTATCGACACAACAGAATCCAGAATACCTCTGGATCGGCTGTTCTGATAGTCGTGTCGCGGCAAACCAGATTATCGACCTACCCCCAGGAGAAGTTTTTGTACATCGTAATATCGCCAATGTCGTCTCTCACTCCGACTTGAACTGCTTATCGGTTATCCAATACGCAGTCGAAGTATTGAAAGTAAAACACATCATTGTCTGCGGCCACTACGGCTGCGGTGGCATACAAGCGGCAATGGATAAAAAGCAATATGGATTAATCGACAACTGGTTGCAGCACATCAACAATGTTTATCGTCTCAACAAACAAGAAGTTGATTGCATCGATCAAGAACAAGACAAGCTAGACAGAATGTGTGAGCTTAATGTCATTGAACAGGTCGGTAACGTTAGCAAAACCACGATAGTAAAAAGCGCTTGGAAAGACAATCAAGATCTCACTATTCACGGCTGGATTTATGATATTAAAGATGGCATTTTAAGAAATCTGAATATTGCTGTTTCACGTTAAGCGTCACCACAATTTACAATTACTATGGCTAATCACCACCCTCTTCGCTCACTGGCAGGACACTAATTATGCATATTTGGGTTGACGCAGACGCCTGCCCCAATACTGTGAAAGACATGTTGTTTCGTGCAGCGAATCGAACGCAGACAAAACTCACGCTTGTCGCAAACCAAATGATCAAAACACCTCCGTCACCCTACATCAACGCGGTTCAGGTTCCGGCTGGTTTTGACGTGGCAGACAACCACATCGCCAATGCGGTTAACCCGGGCGATATCGTTGTCACTGCAGATATTCCCCTCGCAGCCGATATTGTTGCCAAAGGCGCACACGGCATCAACCCGCGGGGCACTTTGTACAACGAGCACAATATTAAACAAAAATTGGCCATGCGGAATTTTATGGAAGAAATGCGCGACACCCAACAAATCAGTGGTGGCCCGCCACCACTCGATGCAAAAGCCAAACAGGCATTCGCCAATACACTCGACCAACTATTGGCAAAAAAACCTAACACGTAATATGGTGGCCTTTTTTGTGACTTCAAGTGTTCATTAATTCTATTTTTTCTTTTTCTATTCTCCTCTTGATTACTGAATTTTCGACCTCAGATTATCGTTAACAAAACGACATAGCTCATCATCGGAGAACGCAATGAACATAAATGCTCGAAGTAATATTTTTGACTTGGATGATTTTTTTCAACTCACCAACCCGACAGCCCGCGCTTTTTCAACAAGAAAAAAAGCGATGCCGAGCACCCCATCAACGACACAAACTCGTCAGAGCAACGTCAATGTTGATATTGTTGAAAAAAATGACAATTATGAAATAGTCATGGAGTTGGCCGGAGTAAAAAAGGAAAACATCTCTATCACGGTGGAAGATTCTACCTTGACTATTAAGGCAGAGAAAACCCGCAAGGAAGACACCGAAGAAAATATCAAAATTTTACGCACCGAACGCAACTTTGGAACATTGTCCCGCAGCTTCAATCTAGGTCAGGATATTGAACAAGACAATATCGAGGCTAACTTTGCCGACGGACTACTCACGGTATCCGTGTCTAAAGCCAAGGAACCGGAGCCAGTGCAGCGGAAAATTGAAATTCACTAAACTGTAGGAAATTCGTGTAACTGTTCCCAGTCCGGCAGAGACTAGCAAAGACTACTACTTTACCCAGTGGTGGTCTTTTGCCTATAATCCCGGCCCTCTTACCCTGACAACCGGATTTAACATGTTCAATACCAATCAATATTTCGATGGCAATGTTGCCTCAATAGCTTTTCAAACTGAAACCCTGCCTGCTACTGTTGGTGTCATGGCCGTGGGTGAATACGAATTTGGCACCAGCCAGAAAGAAACAATGACAGTCGTCAGTGGTGCATTAACGGTAAAATTACCCGCTAGCGACAGCTGGAATACTTTTGCGGCAGGTGAGCACTTTATTGTTGAAGCGAACGAAAAGTTCCAGGTAAAAGTAGACATTGAAACAGCCTATCTTTGCACCTACGAATAACACACCCGCTCATCATCGTTTTCAAAATCCCTTGTAGAGGTCTTTTTTGAACGATAAAGACGACTGCTATTGTGGTAGTGACCTCAGCTTCGAATACTGCTGCGACCCACTGCTAGCCGGTAAAAAAATTGCCCAAACGGCAGAACAGTTGATGCGCGCTCGTTTTTCGGCCTTTTGTACGGAAAACGCCGATTATCTAATCGCCAGCCACCACCCATCAAAAAGATCAACAAACGATAAATCAGAGCTGGAAGCCACTTTCAAACAGTGCGAATGGCTTAAACTATCCGTGGTAGATTCTACCGAGGGCTTATCCACCGATACCCATGGCGAAGTAGAATTTATCGCCATTTATCGTCAGAACGGCGAGCTATCACGGCTGCACGAACGCTCTCAGTTTATCAAAGAAGACAGCCACTGGTTTTATTTGGACGGCTTGATACTTAACCAATCAGACGCCATCAAACTTCAGCGCAATGAGCCCTGCTGGTGTGCCAGTGGTAAAAAATTCAAAAAGTGCCACGGATAGACACTGTCATCCCAACTAATAGAATGGGTTAGTACGTAACCGCAATTTGTTAACCGCTGTCGTAGACTTACGGCCTGATTTTTTTAGGACCGAGGAGCAGGTCGGGCACCACCGCTCCATAGTTTGATTTCTGACACCGAGGAGCAGGTCGGGTACCACCGTTCCATAGCCCTGGGCCGTCCCGGCTTCCCTCGTCCATTCCAGAGCCTTAAAACGCTTCGCTGTCTCTTCCACTTCCTCAGCCAGGCCTTTAACTATTCCTCGGCGGTACCCGACCTGCTCCTCTACCACTGTGCCAAATTTTTAGCGATTGTAATGCCGATACTGATATTTATGTTGGTGTTGGTGTTGGTGTTGGTGTTGGTGTTGACACTACAGCCCGAAATACTGCAATCAGAGGCAATGGAG
>CAYNZI010000378.1:0-3561 GCA_964401565.1 uncultured Spongiibacteraceae bacterium | reverse complement strand
CGAAAGGCTGAGCTACTGCAACTGGCAAAAGATCAAAACATTGAAGCAAGTAGGCTATCGGTCAAACCTATGTGGGGCAAACATATAACCCCGGCCATTTGCGCCTATTGCAAAGAACACCCTGTGGACATGGTCATTAAGTCGGGAAACCATACCGGCTCCATTCTATACACATCGACCGACTGGCAATTGATAAGAGAATGCCTCGCTCCTGTCGTGATTACCACCGCCAAACAGTGGAAGAAAAAGCCCAACATCATAGCCGTCGTCGATTTTTCCAGCCGCTCGAAGCCCAAAATCAAACTGAATCATATTGTCATCCAGCAAGCACAAAAACTCGCACATGCGCTGGGGCAAGACGTGCATGTCGCCTTCGCCCTAAAAGTGCCGCAGGCGTTAGCCGACATGGATCTCATTGATGCCAATCAATACGCCAAAGACAAGCGGCGGCAACTAAACCCTGGCATTGAAAAATTCTGCGCTCAGTACCACATTACCAGCAGCCATGTTCATATAAAACGCGGCGACCCTGCAAAGACCCTATCCAGCATTGCGAACACACTAAAGGCTGACATAGTCGTTACAGGCACCGTGGGTCGCAAGGGGCTGAGCGGGAAACTCATCGGCAATACCGCGGAATCTATGATGAGCCAGCTGCGAACCGACATCATGGCCGTGAAACTATAGTTGGGAATTACAACGGAGAATTGGAGGGAAAAGAGTTGCAGGGAAGATAGCGTCCATTGCTATTGTGTAACATCCTGTACACATGATCATTCTTGATACGCTTCCCTGCATAGCGTTCATCCTGAACACATCTCAAATATACGCCGATGAAAACGAAATGCAACGACTTTATACACGCTGCTTTTGCAGGGTTATGAGCGAGACAAACCCGGACTATAGTGACTATCAGCCCACCTCAGCCGATGACCTGTCGCCATTGTTTTGAACAGCCACAAAAAAGCCGGACAATTGCCCGGCTTTTTTACGATCGATCACTTCACCATCAAAGTAATCTAGTCATCAGTGGCATCTACTGCTTCGGCGTCTACCGGGCGATCTACTAATTCAACATAGGCCATGGGTGCCTTATCGCCGGTACGAAAACCCGCTTTTAAGATTCGGATGTAGCCACCTGGACGCTCGAGGTAACGCGGACCCAGTTCGGTGAACAATTTGCCCACTACATCTTTATCACGAGTCCTGTCGAATGCTAGACGACGATTAGCAACTGAATCACTTTTACTCAAAGTGATAAGGGGCTCTGCGAAGCGACGCAATTCTTTCGCTTTAGGCAAGGTAGTTTTAATCAACTCGTGCTCAACTAAAGAGTTCACAATATTTCTGAACATCGCTTTACGATGAGAACTATTACGATTTAGCTGGCGGCCACTGTGACGATGACGCATGACTGTAATTCCTATTTCTTGTGGGCCGACTCTAAATTCGACCCAATTAGCTCTTTTTAGACGTCGACGTTAAGAAGCAAGTACTTTGTCGTCGTTTTTAAGACTGGCTGGCGGCCAATTGTCGAGGCGCAAGCCCAAAGACAATCCACGCGACGCCAGTACGTCTTTGATTTCTGTCAGTGATTTTTTACCCAGGTTAGGGGTCTTCAACAACTCAACTTCCGTACGCTGAACCAAATCACCAATGTAGTATATATTCTCTGCCTTCAGACAATTTGCAGACCGTACCGTCAACTCAAGATCATCAACAGGGCGCAACAGAATTGGATCGACTTCGTCTTCCTCTTCCTCGGGCTCTGCTTCTTTCTCACTCTCAAGATCAACAAATACCGACAATTGCTGCTGGAGAATGGTCGCTGCGCGACGAATTGCTTCTTCTGGATCTATCGTTCCATTAGTTTCAAGATCTAATACCAGCTTATCCAAATCAGTACGCTGCTCAACACGAGCACTTTCTACAACGTAGGCAACACGGTGAACCGGACTGAAGGACGCATCCAACTGTAAACGGCCAATACTACGCGTTTCTTCATCGTCGCCCTGACGAGCGTCTGCGGGAACGTAACCACGACCACGACCGATAGTCAGCGTCATATTGAGCGAACCCGCGTCATTCAAAGTGGCGATAAGATGATCAGGATTAGCAATTTCAATATCATGATCAACTTGAATATCGCCCGCGGTTACAGGCCCTGCTCCGGTTTTGCTAAGCGTTAACACCGCTTCATCTTTACCGTGCATCACTATAGATACACCTTTCAGATTCAACAGGATTTCAATAACATCTTCCTGAACACCTTCAATAGCACTGTACTCATGCAACACACCATCGATCGCAACTTCAGTAATAGCGCAGCCCGGCATGGATGACAACAGGATACGACGCAATGCGTTACCCAAAGTGTGTCCGAAGCCGCGCTCCAATGGCTCAAGAGTTACCTTGGCACGAGTTGAGCTTACTTCGTCTACATCGATAACGCGGGGCGTTAAAAATTCGTTCACTGCACTTTGCATATGGGCACCTGTGTAGTATTAGTCCTTCGGATTGGAGAAACGTACCAAGTAATCAGTAAACTGATTACTTCGAGTACAGTTCAACAATCAAACTTTCATTAATCTCTGAAGAAAGATCAGCGCGGTCTGGCTTGGCCTTGTAAGTACCTTCCATATTGCTAACATTGACTTCAATCCACTCAGCAGCACCACGTTGGCTGGCAAGTTCGATCGCGTGCTTAACACGCAATTGGCTCTTCGCCTTTTCACGGACAGACACTTTGTCTCCCGCCTTCACCTGATAGGACGCGATATTGACCACTTTTTCGTTGATCAATATCGACTTGTGAGCAACCAGCTGACGCGCTTCAGCGCGAGTTGAACCAAAACCCATACGATAAACAACATTATCGAGACGGCTTTCGAGCAGTTGCAACAAGTTTTCACCGGTTGCGCCTTTCAGTCGAGCAGCTTCTTTGTAGTAATTACGAAATTGCTTTTCCAGCACGCCGTATATACGACGAACTTTCTGCTTTTCGCGCAGCTGCACACCATAATCCGATAAGCGACCGCGGCGAGCGCCGTGAACACCTGGAGGGGCTTCTGCTTTACATTTTGAATCCAGAGGACGAACACCGCTCTTCAAGAACAGGTCTGTTCCTTCTCTTCTGGACAGCTTACATGTTGGGCCTAAGTATCTAGCCATGTTTGTATTCCTGTAACTTGATTAAACGCGACGTTTCTTGGGAGGACGACAGCCATTGTGCGGAATTGGCGTAACGTCATTAATACTACCGATTTTGTACCCGGCATTGTTAAGTGCGCGTACGGCAGATTCGCGACCTGGGCCAGGGCCCTTTACTTCAACATCGAGGTTTTTGAGACCATATTCCTGGGCCGCTATACCAGCACGCTCGGCAGCCACCTGGGCGGCGAAAGGCGTACTCTTACGGGAGCCACGGAAACCAGAGCCACCAGCAGTCGCCCAGCTAAGCGCATTACCCTGTCGGTCGGTTATGGTGATGATCGTGTTATTAAAAGATGCATGAATGTGCGCAATGCCATCCACAACAGTCTTTTTGACCTTTTTACGGGC
>CAYNZI010000377.1:0-3566 GCA_964401565.1 uncultured Spongiibacteraceae bacterium | reverse complement strand
TACCCGATGCCGGGTTGTTTGCGGCTTTCTCGACGTTATACTGATTTTTTGCCCAAAATATGGTTCAACAGTGTTGATTTTCCCACATTTGGACGGCCGATGATGGCTACATAGCCGCAGTGTGTCTGTTCTGTCATAACTGATTCTTTTTAATCTGGACCTAGGTAGGCCCTTTGGCTATTCGGATTGATGTAACGCGGTAAGCGCTTCTTCTGCAGCGGCTTGCTCCGCCACTCGACGGCTACTGCCATCTCCTTTGAAGCGTTGCTGCAAGTGCTGGATCTCGCACTCGATGGTAAATTGCTGTTGATGATCGCTGCCACTGGTATTTACCAATAGGTACTGCGGCAACGACATTTTTCTTGCCTGCAGCCATTCCTGAAGCCGGGTTTTAGAATCCTTGTTACTGTTGCGAGGCGAAATAAGATCGAGTCTAGACTCAAACCAGCGCGGAACATATTCATTACACGCCACCATTCCACCGTCCAGATAGATAGCGCCAATCAGTGCTTCTAAAGCATCTGCTAATATAGACTCTCGGCGATGGCCGCCGCTCTTTAATTCACCGGGGCCCAGATTCAAGTGATCACCAACAGAAAACTCTTTGGCAATTTCAGCCAAGGTGTCGCCTTTGACCAACTGAGCACGCATTTGGCTAAGTTCGCCTTCGCGACACTCTGGAAACTTTTGAAACAAAGCCTCCGCCATTAAAAAATTAACGATGGAGTCACCCAAAAATTCAAGTCGCTCGTTATTTTTCGCACCGACACTGCGGTGACTCAACGCCAAATCCACCAGAGAGAGATCAACAAACTGATAACCTAGTTTTTGAATCAATAAGTGATGCGTAGTTGTTGTATTACCCAATGAGTTTCCTGTGATTTATTGTGTGCATTTAGTTCGACAATTCAGTTTGATATTCATATATCAGCTTGTCAAACTTAATCATGACGTCGATGTTAAAGAGAAATGGGACCCGTTGCTCATAGGTCGCATCTATGCGCGTTTTACCTTTAGCTCGCGTTATTTCAACATCGCGGTAGCTAATACCTTCAATCATATTCATTTCAAAGGTTTTCGAAATTGCCCGTCTGATTTTACCTGTACTTAAGCCATCGTACTCTCGGTTATCGACGGCTTTTTTTATCGCACTATCTAAGGTGTATCCTTCCATGTAAGCCGGAATCAACTTCAACGCACACGTCAGCGCAAATGCACCTACCAACATATAAAACAAGATACCTAAGGACGATGCGCCCCTTTGACGAAATTGGTTGTTCATTTCCGTTACACTCCGTTTCATGATCATTTATGCCAAGTCTAGTGACTTTTCGGCAACTTGCTCACTCACTGGCTCACAATTCAGACAATTACTGAATAGAACCGGCTCGGCTAAAGGTCGGAATGTCCGTAAACGACGGCCAATGCAGCCATCTAGCAAAGGCTTTCCCTACGATTCTTTCTTCTGGAACCTGGCCCCAAACTCGACTATCACTGCTGTTATCCCGATTGTCACCCATCATCCAATAATGCCCGGGTTTAACGGTAATAGAGAAATCGTCATTACGAATTGCTCGTTTATTTTTGTGAATTAGATGATCGACACCCGTTAGCTCTTCAGAGGTCAATTCAACAATAGGACTGATTGGAGGTAATTCTGCCAGCAGTGTTTGAGAGGCTTTTTCTCCATTTATAGTCAATGTTTTGTTCTTATAGCTAATTTTGTCACCGGGAAGACCAATAACTCGCTTAATAAAGTAGATATCCTTGTGCGGAGGGAAGAAAACCATAACATCACCGCGCTGAGGGTCGCCGATATCGACTATTTTTGTTCCCAGCACCGGCAGTCGCAATCCGTAAGTATATTTATTGACCAATATGTAATCGCCCACCAATAGCGTAGGTACCATTGACGCTGATGGGATTTGGAAGGGCTCAATAACAAATGAGCGCAACAGTAAAACTAATGCCAAAACAGGGAAAAATGACTTCGCATACTCGCCAACGATCATGTCCTCTCGTATATACGTTGATAACGACTGCCGCTGTTCTTGGGAGTACTTGGCGAGAAAATCAATCACCACTTTTGAGTCGGCATAAGCTGCTCTGGCTTTTGAGAAGAGCATTACATCAAGACCGCATATGAGCCCCGAGAACAACGTCAACATAACGAGCACAAACGCAAAATCCCCATCTTTTACCATCACAACTGAAATGGCCCAGGCAATCCACATAACCGCAACCAGCTTGAACAACACTTCATTCCAGCCCGGCATAATTTCTTCTTGCAGCTGATCAATCGTTAGCGACTGATTTCGACCCATTAACACATCGAGATTAGACTGTAAGGATGCCCGTGCAAACTTCTCCTGAACGAACCAGACCAGTAATGAAATGCATGAGATAACAATGAGTATTTTGTCGACCATATAAAAATTTCCGATTAGGCGTTAAATGAGTTAGCTATCAATTTTCAATACAGCAAGAAACGCGCTTTGTGGGATTTCTACACTGCCCACTTGCTTCATTCGTTTTTTACCCGCCTTTTGTTTTTCTAACAGTTTTCGTTTTCTGGACACGTCACCGCCATAACACTTCGCTGTGACATTTTTACGCAGGGCTTTTACTGTTTGCCTAGCCACTACCTGCCCCCCGATTGCCGCCTGTATGGCCACATCAAACATCTGCCGGTGAATCAACTCTTTCATTTTTTCAGTTAAAGAACGACCTTTTGACTGAGCGTGATCACGGTGAACAATCATTGCCAGAGCATCGACTCTTTCACCATTGATTAACACATCCAATCGCACCAAGTTTGCACTTTCAAAGCGGTCGAAACTGTAATCAAGTGACGCATACCCTCGACTAACAGACTTAAGTCTATCGAAAAAGTCCATAACCACTTCGTTTAATGGTATTTCATAGGAGAGAGAAACCTGATGACCGAGAAACTGCATATCCTTTTGTACACCGCGCTTTTCAACACACAAGGTGATGACATTGCCGAGATATTCCTGCGGCACCAGGATGTTAACCTCAGCAATCGGTTCGCGAATCTCGTTAATGTCCCCGGCACCGGGCAGGGCCGACGGATTATCCACCATAACCACATCACCATTATTTTTCTCTACCTCGTAGATGACGGTAGGCGCCGTCGTTATGAGGTCGAGATCATATTCTCTCTCCAGGCGCTCCTGGATGATCTCCATGTGCAACATGCCCAGAAAACCAATCCGAAAACCAAAACCCAGAGCATCGGAAGACTCGGGCTCATAAAATAATGAAGCGTCATTCAGTGTCAGTTTTGCCAATGCCTCTCGAAAATCTTCGTAGTCGTCAGACGATACGGTAAACATTCCGGCATAAACCTGTGGCTTAATTTTTTGGAAGCCAGGCATTTGCGCCACATCTGGGGTCGATGCGTGAGTGATGGTGTCACCAACTGGTGCACCATGGATGTCTTTAATCCCCGCCACAATGTAGCCAACTTCCCCTGCACCCAATGAACCGGCTTCTTTTCGCTTCGGGGTAAATATGCCAACGCTATCAACGATATGGCTTTTACC
>CAYNZI010000376.1:0-3570 GCA_964401565.1 uncultured Spongiibacteraceae bacterium | reverse complement strand
CGTCGCTAAGGGATGTATTTCTGTTAATGGAATTTATGTTTATTTTTTTGGTGCCACTCATCACTATGCGAATGTTCTCAGAAGAGAAGCTAACCGGGACAATGGAATTTTTGATGACTTCGCCGGTGACCAATACCGCCATTGTTTTGGGGAAGTACGCAGGGGTATTGCTGTTCTTTTCAATAATGATCAGCATGACTTTTGTGTATTATGGCATTATTGAATATTTTGGAAGCCCTGACAAAATGACAACACTCTCCGGTTATTTTGGGGTTTGGCTGGAGGGCACTTTTTTCCTTTCGGTTGGTATGGTCGCTTCTTCTTGGACGCACAACCAAATTGTTGCAGCAATGACCTCTTACATAATTTTATTTTTATTGTATTTCTCCAGCAGTTTCGCACACTATTTCGGCGGAAATATTGAAATAGTCATACAACAAATTAGCACTACGAGCCACCTTAAAAATCTTGTGGCGGGAATCGTTACCGCCGGGGATATCACTTACTATTTGAGTGGCATATTACTTTGTGTGGTATTAACCCGTTTAAGCATTGAAAATAGACTATCTTGAAATGAAACTAAGCCAAAATAACAAACTATCCATTTTATTTCTACTGGGAATGACCTGCCTGACATGGGGTGGTATTTCTTTGTATGTAGAGCAGCGTATTGATAGCCTATCGCTTGCGTTATTGTTACTAGGAATTATTTCACTAGTAACGAGTTTTATCACTAAATACATTTCTTCTCAGGGGCATACTCACTTTTCTCAATGGAGAACGCTGGGTGTCACTATTTCTGTTGTTGCCATTATTTCTGTCTTTACCGTAGTGATAAATATGTTTACTTACTCCTTGCCCTACCGGTGGGATGTCACATTGGCCCAGCAGCACACACTCACAAAAAGTACGATTGATTTTGTTAAAGGAATCAACAGCCCCGTTAAGCTAACCGCCCTGTATGTGGGCTTTCCGCCAAAATATCTGGAGGATCTATTAAAGGAATACGAGCGAGTTTCTAATGGCGCTATTAGCACTGAAATTATCGACCCCATGGTAAAAATTGGTCGTGCGGCTCAATTCGGTAGTGTTATCAGCGGGAAGGAAAAAAAGATAGTGATTCAATCTGGCGATGAGCGAAAAGATATTGATTTCTCTGACTCATCGTTAACTGAAGAGCAGCTAACCAATGCTCTGGTACGAGTAACCAGAGCGCAGCGTCAGGTCTATTTTCTAACGGGGCATGGAGAGTATTCATTCGAGAGCGAAGATAATCAGGGGCTCAGCCGTTTTTCTAACTTACTAGAATCCAATAACGTTAGCAGCCAAAGCCTGATGCTAGGTATTAAGGGCAGTATTCCTGACGATTGTGATGTACTCATCATCGCCGGCCCGCGCACGGATTTTACAGAAAAAGAACAGGTATTGATTGAAGACTATTTAAACCTAGGCGGTGATGCACTATTTCTCATTGAGAACGTTGTCGTTACCACGCCTGACAAACCACTAACCGCTGAACAAGAAGATAAAAAACCTGCTCTAAATAACATCCTGAACCAATGGGGTATCAATGTTGAAAACGACATCGTTGTCGATTTGAGTAGTCATGTTGGGGATGATGTGGGTAGCCCTGCGACAAGGAACTATATGCGCCATAAAGCGATAACTGCGGGTCTAGATTATACTTTTTACGTGCGCCCTCGATCTGTTTCTGTGCTGGAGGATCGCCGCGCAACGATCAAATTGGCTCCCATTGTGCTCAGTGCCAGCAAAGAAAAGAGTTGGGGGGAGACCAATAGAACCCTAGCTATCCATTTTGACGAGGGTGTAGACACGCCGGGGCCAGTGCCTATCTCATTTGTTATTTGGGAAAAAAAGGAAGAAGGTGAAAAAACTGATACACGTATCATTGTCTTCACAGACTCTGATTTTCTAACTAACGCGTATCTCAATCAGTATAGCAATGCTGCCATGGGGCTTAACGTGGTTAATTGGTTATCGGAACTCGATTACACGGTTTTTCTAGATCAAAAAGAAGTCAACGTCGAACGGCTGGATTTAACCAGTAAGCAACGACGTATGATTACTGCCCTTCTTTTTCTGATGCCATTATTCATTGCAGCGGGCGGAATTCTTGTGTGGATGAGGCGCTAAGCTGGAGTTCCTGTCGTTTACAGCAATTGCCAGCCATAGATAACGGTCATTCCAATAGTATAGGCCGCGAGAATGATAACATTACGTGGATTCCCAGACAGTTTCGGTGTTTTTATTTGTGACACATTCAGAGCCGCGAGCACTAGTCCGCTGGTATAGAGCACAACAGAGAAGGCGCTCTGGCTAAAAAGACCTTCAAATAAAAATATAAAAACGAGGATAAGGCTGTTGTTATCCATAGCCAAACCTGTGTATTTCGCGCCACCAGCAAGTCCGAAGGTACTAAAATAACTCAGCCTGATTGCACAGGCCGAAAGCATCAGAAATGCGCCGAGTAAAAAGACAGGCTCGAATTTTCCATAGCTCAAAAGAAGAATGGCTGGTGTGACACCGTAGCTCACGATATCTATTAGCACATCCAGCTGTCCGCCAAACTTACTGTCATCGCCGGTTCGCCCCTTCATCCGGCGCGCAATGAGCCCATCAGCCCAATCAAAGGCAACCGCCCAGACCATGCCAATCATTGCCGCCGAGTAAACACCCAAGATGCTGTAGTAAATAGCCAAGACTGTACAAGCCAATCCTGCCAGTGAGCAGAGGTTAGGGAGGTCTTTGGCATAAGAGAGAATGGGGGCAGGCTGTACTTCATCGGGAACGGAGCTTTCCGCTGTCATCGTATTTCCTTTTGTAGGTGGTTATAAATCAATATAGATGGGTGTGCTTATGGTATAGGGATTGCTCATATACTACATGCTTGGCTTCAGCTGTGCCACAATAGTTGGCTTTCAGCGCTGATCAAGAGATCGAATTATATATGGTGGTATATACAGTAGGCACGTTTGATTTATGACATGCTGAACACCTTGCACTGCAAGAATGCAGCTAAACTTTAGGCGATAATTTTGCGGTTGGCGTTGTTTCCAACGAGGTGGTAAACAGCTATCAACCCAAAGTCCGCGCACTTCATCCACAAAAATAAAACAAACCGCCACTATCAGCAAATTTGTATACTTTCTCTTTAGGCTTAGCCGTTTTTATTTCTGAGTCCGTTAACATGCCTCTGCCATACGTGGCTTTTAGCGTATATTGGGGAACCCACATGAAAGATACCCCCATATATACCCCTAATTTGCGTGGATTTGGGGGTATCTAATAAGATGATTTAGGATAGAGTACAAACAAAAAAGCCCTTAAGAATAAGGGCTTCAGAGCGATTCTGGACGTTATAGAATCTGATATTGGTACGACCGAGTGGATTCGAACCACCGACCCCCGCCATGTCAAGGCGATGCTCTAACCAACTGAGCTACGGTCGTAAAGGACGCGAATTATAATGACCCTTAAGGCTGAGCACAAGGGCTCTATCACACACAGCAACAATATTGATCCTGTGACATCGTATGAATATAAATACGA
>CAYNZI010000375.1:0-3573 GCA_964401565.1 uncultured Spongiibacteraceae bacterium | reverse complement strand
ACATTTTCGGGAGCAGGGTGTCAATATTCAGGAAACAGATTTCACCGTTGTCGGTATTGGTGATATGGGGGGAGATGTGTTTGGCAACGGGATGTTGTTGTCAGAACATATTCAATTGGTTTGTGCATTCAATCATATGCACATTTTCATTGATCCGAATCCGGTATCTGCCAGTAGCTTCATTGAACGAAAGCGCTTGTTTGAGTTATCGGGGTCCAGCTGGGAGGATTATAACGCGACACTTATTTCTGAGGGTGGCGGGCTATTCCTGCGTTCTGCTAAATCAATTGATCTATCGGAGCAAATGAAACAGCGATTTGGTATTGATGAAAATCGCTTAACACCAAATGCGCTCATTCATGAAATTTTGAAAGCACCTGTTGATTTACTCTGGAATGGAGGTATAGGTACCTACGTCAAATCGAGTCAGGAAACTCATGCACAAGTGGGCGACAAGGCGAATGATAGTTTGCGAGTTGATGCCAGGGAATTACGCTGTAAAGTTATCGGAGAGGGCGGGAATTTAGGGGTAACTCAACTGTCGCGGGTAGAGTTTGCTTTACAGGGTGGCTCGACCAATACCGACTTTATTGATAATGCCGCCGGTGTAGATTGTTCAGATCATGAGGTCAATATAAAAATCTTGCTTAATGGTGTTGTTGCCGCTGACGATTTAACGGAAAAACAGCGCAACCAATTGCTAGAGACTATGACGGAAAGTATTTCGGAATTGGTGCTAGAAAATAATTACAAACAAACGCAAGCGATCAGTTTGGCTGAGCGCGAGGCAATGATGAGGGATGGGGAGTACCGGCGGTTGATTCAGTCGATGGAATCCAGTGGGAAATTAAATCGCGAATTGGAATTTATACCTAGCGAAGAAGCCTTGGCCGAAAGGCGGTCTACCGGTAAAGGACTTACCAGACCGGAGTTATCAGTACTGATATCCTATGTGAAGTCTCAACTGAAAGAAGAATTTGCCAATAGCTCTGTTCCCGATGATAGCTTTTTGTCGAAGGCTGTTGAAACAGCCTTTCCCCAGCGCTTGCGGGACGATTTTAATGAACTCATTCACACTCACCGTTTACGTCGGGAAATCATAGCAACCCAGTTAGCCAATGATATGGTTAATCATATGGGGATTACGTTTACCGATCGCATTGCACAATCGACGGGGGTAAGCAGTAGTGATGTTGTTCGAGCCTATGTGACCGCCAGTGAGGTTTTTGATCTTCCCTATTTTTGGGCACAGATTGAAGACTTGGATTATACGGTCAGCTCGGACGTGCAAATGGAGTTAATGGCGGAACTGATTCGATTGATTAGGAGAGCAACGCGATGGTTTATCAGAAACCGTAGAGGTGTTATTGACCCCGCGACGGAAATAGAAAGCTTCAAAAATGCTGTCGATCAATTGCGTCAGCAGCTCCCTGGTATTCTCACCGGAGATGCTAGCGACGCCGGCAACGAACTCTATCAACGTTATCGTGATATGGGGGTCCCAGATGAGCTGGCTGCTTATGTTTCCAATGTCAGGGAACTCTACCCTTTCCTCAGCATTATTGAGGCAGCACAGTCAATGGAAGCCCCGGCAGAGAAAGTGGCAGAAATGTTTTTCTCACTTTCTGAACGATTGGAATTAGGCTGGTTTGCACAGCAAATATCAGCGTTGAAAATTGACAACTATTGGCAGGCAATGGCTAGAGAAACCTATCGCGATGATTTGGAGGGCCAGCTGCGCACCTTAACGGAGGGAGCGATGCGACATATCTGCGATAAAGGGGACGTACGAGCGTGTATAGATCGCTGGATGGAGCAACAACATTTACTGGTAAGTCGCTGGCAGTCGATGTTGGTAGAGCTGCACGCTTCTGACGTAAATGAGTTCGCAATGTATTCTGTGGCGATACGGGAATTGTTAGATTTGGCGCAAAGCAGTAAGTACGGGGATGTCACTTGAGGGTCGCGAGTGTTGACGGATAAACTGATCGTGGATGTAACGATAACGGCAACGGAGTACCTTAAATACTATCAGTCTCCCGGCGCCGTTGTCTCAACGAGAAGTAGTGACGGCCGGCGGGTGCGGTTCCCTGCCAATATACTGCAACCGTTCGTCACTCATAGTGGCGTCACCGGACGATTTTCTATCGAGTTTGATCAGCAGGCAAAATTTAAATCGATCAAAAAGCTTGGTGACTGATAGCAACTGTTGTTGTGGGGGAGCTCACTGGAAGTTAGATTAAATAATAGTCAATTTAATATTGAGTTGGAGCTTGAAATAGCATAGCATTTCCTTTCCGGGATTTGGATTAGTCGGGAATAAAGAGAAATTTTTAGTCGTCATGAATGGATTTTTTGATGAAAAAGAACAAACTCAACAGCAGCAATGGACTCCAGGAAAAGTCCGTCGAGAGTACTGATGCCACTCCAGAGCCGGAAGATGGTTCACTCGATGTATTCACAGATCCCCGGCAAAAGAGAGAAAGGCGGATCAGGCGGCAGCTCGACCTACTGCCTGATATAGGCTGCAGGCGCCGTCAACGCCGTCGGAATAGAGCGTATACAAACGACGAAGACTGGTGGACAAAACGCCGTTATAATGACCGGGAATACTAGCGGTTGATATCATTCGCCGTTACAGGAATGGACCGTCAACACACAGGCGCCTGCCATCAGGCGCGTTACACGCGCCACATATGCCGACACCACATTTAGTCATGTAATCAATAGCGCTGTGGATTTGGTGATCACCGCAGAATTCTTTTTGTACGGCGATCGCGGCATGAACCATGGGCTCTGGGCCACAATTATAGAAATAGAGCGATGCCAGTTCACTGGCAGATAACTGCTGCAGCCGCTCGCGCAGCATGTTGGTAACTAGGCCTTTGTAACCGCGGCTGCCATCGTCGGTGGCGATATGTAAAGTGCTGATGGTTTCGCATTCATCGGTGAAATACAGTCGGTCGCCGCTGCGAGCGCCCACAAAAATTTCAGGGGATAATTCTCCGTCGCCACCTAAATCACGAGCAACTTGATAAACAGCGGCTAATCCGGTGCCACCACTGACGGCCATTATCTTAGCGCCTTCAGGTGGGTTGACGGGCAACCCATGGGGGCCGCGCACATAGGCTTCGGCGCCGGGTTTTAAATCAATAAGTGTACTGGTAAAGCTACCGAGGTTGATAACAACCAGCGAGAAGGGGTCATCAGTCAATGCCGAAAATGGTTTCTCACCCAGACCGGGAATCCATAAAAAGATAAATTCACCCGCCTGAACACCGATTTTCTTATTGAAGGTGAGGATTGATATGTCATCACAAATTTTTTCATTTTTTACCAGTGTGACCGGTTCAAAGCTCATGTCGATATCGTAGCGAACTAACGATTCAGCCTTTTCAGTATTAGCGATTAAGTCAGAGTTGAGAGCAGAGAAATAGTGGCCTATTTGTTCCGTGGTCATGCCCACTAACGCCGACCCAACGCCAATGATGCTCGCTCCTGCCTGTTGGAAACTCCGGACATTGTCGGCGCTGCTTATACCACCACAGCCAATGATGGGGCAGCTTACAGCGG
>CAYNZI010000374.1:0-3577 GCA_964401565.1 uncultured Spongiibacteraceae bacterium | reverse complement strand
TAACCAAGTTCAGCGACTTTAGAGGGCATCTCTTCCAAAGATAAGTGCCGGTGCATAAACGGGTCGAGGGCGATCTTCATGACGTACTCCTTGAATTTATTGGCAAAAGGGGCTTTTTCTGGTGCGGTCCCTGCATGGGAGCGCAGCGTGATATGTTAAGATTTGGTTGACGGGGGATGACTTTCATACGTTTCCGCATAAGACTCGATGATTGCTTCGAGTTCGGCCATTGCCTCACCGCCAGCCATTAGATCAGTGATTTCTTCACGGGTTTTTTCACCTTTGCGGAAATCTGCGGCCAAAGCCCCTTTGATTAACACCGCAAAATGATCACCGACGGTCATCGCATGGATAACGTTATGAGTAATAAAGATCACGGCAAGGCCACGTCGTTTGGACTCAAGAACGATCCGCAGAACATGTGCAGCCTCTTTCACGCCAAGTGCTGCTGTGGGTTCATCCAGGATCATAACCCGTGCCCCAAAATGAACCGCGCGGGCAATAGCCAACGATTGGCGTTCACCACCCGATAAGCCGCCAATCAAGCGGTCACCGTCATCAATTCTGGTGATCCCAAATTCGCGCACGGCCTTAACCGCAACCTCATTGGCTTTCTTGCGATCATAGCGTTTGAACGGTCCCCAGCCTTTGGTGGGTTCCACCCCAACAAAAAAAGACCGCCCAATGCTCATAAGTGGAAAAGTGCCGCCAAACTGGTGTACGGTTGCGATACCCCGGTTAGCCGCATCGCGAGGCGAGTTGAATTTGACGGGCTGGCCTTCGAATTTCACAGCACCTGACGTTGGTTTGTATACCCCCGCGAGGGTTTTGATGAGGGTGGATTTTCCTGCACCATTGTCACCCAGAAGACAAAGCACTTCGCCCGGCCTGACTGCCAAAGAGATATCATGGAGAACATCAATCGGCCCAAAGGATTTATTGACGTTTTCAAGTTCAAGTATAGAAGTTGTCATAGTTCAGTACTCACTTTTTTGGCGAATAGTTCAGCGCCATCTGGCGGAAAATGTTGTTCATGAGCACAGCAAGAAGCAGCATTACTCCAATGATCAGGCTTGACCAGTTGCGATCAATGTTCGTGAAATAGATGCCCTGGGTCACAACGGCGAAGGTTAGCGTACCCAAAAAAATTCCTATGACGGAGCCAAAGCCACCGGTTAGCAGCACGCCCCCAACAACCACACTGACAATTGTGCTGAAGATATAGTTCATCCCGCCGGAAACCTGTGCTGAATTGAACAAAATCGCGCCGCACATGCCGACGAAAGAAGCGCTGGTTGAAGAGAAAACGAACAGCATAATCGTCATTTTACTGGTTGGAATTCCAGCATTACGTGCGCTGTCTTTGTCACCGCCCATTGCGAAAATCCAGTTTCCAAAGCAGGTTTGGTGTAGCAAGAAATAAAATGCTGCAGTCAACACAACCCACCAGATAATAATTACTTGGAAACTACCGCCCAAGAATTGTCCAAAGATCATCTTTGTCCATTCTGGTGCATTTAACGCGACACTTGCGTTACCCGTAAGAAGCACTGAAGAGCTTAGAATGATACCCTGTGTTGCAACCAGCGTACCAAGCGTGATGATCAAAGACGGCACCGAGGTTCGTACCGCAAGAATGCCGTTGATGAGCCCAACAATCACACCAAAACCTATCGCGGTGGCCATACCGACAATGATAGGTAATTCGTAGTAGCCCGAAACAATCGCAACGCTCATTGAACCTGCAGGGATCATGGCTCCAATTGAAATATCCAACTCACCGGAGATCATCAACAATCCGACAGGTATGGCAACGATGCCTAGATTTGCAGCTAAATTTATCCAGCTCGCAGCCCCAAGGAAGTTACCGATGTTAATGCCCCCAAAGATCACAAAGAACAAAATCACGGCGACCAAGCTTAACACTGCACCGGTTTCTGGTTTCCTAAGCAGATTCCCGAATTCAGGAAGTTTCATATTAAGGCCCTCATTTCTTTTTGGTGGAGTAGGAGAGTGCCATCTTGCGGAATGTATCATTCATAAGAACCGCAATCAGGAGAAGCGCACCTATGATGACACTTCCCAAGTTGGCGTCGAGGTTGGTGAAATAAATCCCTTGGTTCACAATCGCAAAAGTGATTGTACCAAAAACGATCCCCACAATAGAGCCGAAGCCACCTGTCAAAAGCACGCCACCTATAACGACGCACATGATCGAGTTGAAAATAAACGATTGCCCGCCTGCGACCTGCGCACTTTGATAAATGATTGCCTGAGAAACACCGACAAAGCTTGCGGCGAAGCCGCTAATCATGAAAAGCGCAATCGTCAGACGGGACGTCGGAATGCCAGCATTGCGCGCTGAAACTTTGTCGCCTCCCAGTGCATAGACCCAGTTCCCATATGGCGTGATATGCAAAAAATATGTCATCGCAGCAGCCATCGCGATCCACCATAAAATTGTAATCTGAAACATCCCGTTGATGTATTGGCCAAGAATCGCATGAGACGCATCACTCGGTACAATTGCGGTGCTAGTGCTGCCAGTTAGTAGAACCGAAAATCCAAGAGTAAGTCCCATCACCGCGAACATGGTGCCTATGGTGATAATTAACGAAGGCACTTTTGTGCACACCGTCAAAAAGCCGTTCGTAAACCCAACAACTAAACCCACTGCGAGGCCCGCAGAAATCCCGATAATATCAGGTGCACCAAAATGGCCGGAAACCACTGCCATTGTCAGGGAAGCCGCCGGAATTACTGCGCCAATTGAGATATCCAGTTCACCCGCGATCATCAAAAGGCCGATTGGAAGTGCTACAATGCCGATTTCTGCAGCTACATTTAGCCAACTGGAAAAACCAGCAGGAGAGGTGAACACTGAACCAGCAAAGACCACGAAAAAGAAAAAGACAGCAACCATGCCTAGGAAAGAGCCCATTTCTGGGCGCCGCGACAGCTTACTCAGGGTTGCGCCCAGATTATTTTTCTTGGTGACGGTCGCTGTGGAAGTATTGGCATTTGTTGGGTTCATGAGATGCTCCAAATGTTAATCATCCACATGCACAGGCATCCAAACGAATTAAGTATATCTTGGGGAAAAGCTGTCTGGCTCTGACATGCATCAGAGCCAGATGACCTGACTTTGTGGATGTTGCTAGAAACTAACGCGTACCAGCCTGCACACCAGAAATGGTAGCCTCGACATTGGATAAGTCGACAATACCAGGACCCGTAAGGATTTCACGTGTTGGAACTGTCAGCCCATAATTCACGCGACCATTCAATATGGACACGGCAAGGTAGCCCTGCAAATACCCCTGTTGGTCGATAGTGAACAGCTGCTTGCCGTTAGTAATATTGTTGAGAATGGTCTCATCCATATTTACGCCACCAACGAACACATCGCCAGCCTTACCCGATTGCATAACAGCGCTGATGGCTGAGTTCGCATCGACGTTTCCGATAGTATAAACACCAGTTACACTTGGGTGTTGCAACAGATAGGCTTTTACTGCCTGTGCCACCGCAGTTGAACTACCAAAAGCTGTTGCGGGCAATGGTAGGGTGTCGCCAG
>CAYNZI010000373.1:0-3578 GCA_964401565.1 uncultured Spongiibacteraceae bacterium | reverse complement strand
TAGGCACTTTCAAAATTGCCATGGTTCCAGGAGTTCAGATATCCATACAAATCCTCGCTATAATCACCACGCCCTAAGCTGAACAATAATGTCCCCACGTAAATAAGTAGCATCACTAGGCCAAACAGCATCGAATCGACTATCGCCAAGGCTATCAGAACCGCCAATGAAGGCACCGCGAGTAGAAAACACATCCTCATACTCGACGATGAAAACATGTCCTTACTCTTGTGACAGAGCCGATCTATCCAATCATCTTGCTGCAAGGGTCCCGCTGAACCCCAAAGCTGAGAAAGGCAATACACAATGACAATCGCAAAAAATTCCATGAGTCCAGTTCGTTAGTTATAGGGTTGATGGGCAAGTAGGCCGTTATCTTAGCAGGCGATGGTAATAAGCCCAATCAAAAGCCCCTCCCGGGTCAGTTTTTCTTCCAGGTGCTATATCACAATGACCGACAATTCTGGATGTATCTATCAGTGGATAAGCCGTCATAATTGCCAATGAGATTTTCGCCAGAGACTGATACTGATGTTCGGTATAGGGGCAAATATCCGTACCCTCCAGCTCTATCCCAATACTAAAATCATTACACTGCGAGCAACCGTCAAATACTGAGACTCCCGCGTGCCAGGCGCGCAAATTTAGCGGCACAAACTGAGTAACATCCCCTTGTCGATCAATGAAGAAATGCGATGATACCTCTACACCTTGCAAGTCTCTGAAATCAGGGTGTGCCTCGCAGTTCAGGCAATTGGTGAATAAGTGTTCGACGCACTCACCGCCGAACTCGCCTGCAGGCAGGCTAATATTGTGAATAACCAACAGGCTAATGTCAGTGTGATCGGGGCGGGGGTTACAATTTGGCGAGAGAACCTTACGAATAGGAACCTCACACTCCCTATCGAGCCATACATCAGTCGTTATTGGGTTCAAACCTAATCCTGCCTGTTTCCATTGGATGACAAGAATAGTATAAGCGGGCTATAAGATTCAATCAGATAGTGCTGCAAACGTATCGTGAGGCTATGCCGTTGTTGTTTTCATATCGCGTAGATTACCGATAACTGACTCCAAGGCACGGTCGAACAGCTGACCATCATCCAAGCTGCCAACCTGCCCCAGCTTAATCGCTTGCGCCAGCGTCAGTCGATTGTATTCCGCGACTTTCATGCCAGAACGATTAACAAATATATACTTTCCGGTGGCCTTTATAACGGCGGCCAATCGACAGCGGAATTTCTTCTTGTTGTCCTGATGCAGCTCAATCCAGTTACCCATCACCATTTTGTCGACTAACATCAAGCTGGGATCATCTTCCGGTAAATCGACGCTCTCAGGCGCAGGTTCTTCAGCGACCCCATCAACCATCAACTTTTCCACAACTTGACGGGCAAGCTTATCGCTCCCACCCACAGGGTCAATCGCCACGTCACTACCTGCCTCGACCACGCCACTGCCATCTATCGGCGGTGACGTCTCATTATCACCCGCTACAAGGTCGCCTAGTGCATCGAATGCGGCTAATTGCTCATCGAGTTCGGCGTCTAACTTTTCCAGCGATATATCACTGCCCGCATGCTCTTCCAGAACCTGGTCTAGCGTTTTTTCAATGGCGCTAGTTTCCCGGGCAATACTCTGCTGGCTTTTCTTCCGTTCGGCGTTCACGTCGAGCGCTGTCATTTCAAGCTTGACGGTATTCAGTTCTTGCAGCTGACTGAGATGAACAACTTCCAGATCAGTGAACAATTGGTTCATCTCGAACGGGTTATAACCAATTTTAGTTAACCCCGCTCGTAAGTTTTTCAATAGTGGCGGCACCATCGTTAATAAACGATGTCGAGAATCAGCACTGTCCATGGGCTGCACGCTCCACAGTAAATCGTCCACAACTTGTAGCGCCTCTTCCCAGTTTCTCGCCTGGTCGCCTTCCTTCAAATAGATAAGAAAAAGAACATTACTCCAAGCCTTCTCCAACAACGAGATCACAACTCGAGGAAGCGAATGACCAGATACGCGCTCGTTCAATGCATTTTGCACGGCTGTACGAGCTTGTTCGCTTTTCGCCTTGCCATCCTCAGCGTTAATCGTGCGCTGCTCAACTAATCCGATGCGACGTTTGTCCATATCAAGAAACGCCACAAAATCGGCCAAAACATCTTGGAAAAGACTACTATCCCCATCAAATTCATTGTGAATTTTAGTCACCTCAGACGAGACCTTCGCGTAAAGTGGATCTCGGTCTATGTCGCCACTGGCTACCCAGCCCAAGCTGGCACTGGCTATTTCATTCAATAAACGCCTGGCTGGATGTCCACCCTTGGTAAAAAATGATTTATCAGTCATTGCCACTTTAATGAAAGGGATTTGCAATCGAGCAATAAGCGCCTTCATCGGAGCGGCCAAATTGCGGTCATCGAGAATAAATTGGAATAACATAGCCACAAGGTTTATCGCATCACCATCTACCTGACCGATACTCATCGGCCTAGAGGGTAATTTGGCACTCAACAAGTTACTCAGAGATTGTTGAATATCCAACTGCTGGGGGCGAACACCTTGTAAAGCAGCCTGCAACTGCTGGTCTAACTGAGGCGCCAGCGACTGCTGCACTGACTGCAACAAACTCATTAGCGTATCTCGGGGAATCTGTGGCGCATGACCCACAGCGACCAAACCACTGGTGCCTACCTCTGTCGTATTCTGCGGCAAGCCATGTAACAGGGCTTGCAACTGCGTGAACACATCCTGCGCCCCATCTGTTGCGGGCGGCGGCTGAACATTCGCATCGGAGCGTCCTGCACGATGTTGACCCTTTGCCAATCCGGGCAATATGCCATTGCTTGCGAGCACCTCATTACAGTCGCGATAAACATCACCCAACGCACTCATCACATATCGATCAAACAATTTGAATAAAACCAATTTCGCACGTATATCCATATCGAGCGTTTTGCATACACCAAGAAATGATTTACAAACACTGGTCGGTCCAAAGGGATTTGTTTTGTCGGTAATATCCACTTGATCAACCAACGTATCGAGACGGATGGTCAATTGTGACAGTGGATCGACAAATTCACTCTCTGCTTTGTTGACCATGTTGTCAGCGGCAACCAGCTCTTCCAATTCTTCATCGGCCACCAAAGACAAACTATCAACCGAGAACCGCTGATCATTGACCGAAGATGTTGCTACTGTATCGTCGGTAGTCAGCAGCTGTCGAAATCGATTATCCAATTCCTGGCCAAAACACAACTCCATACCTCGGCGTTTGATTCTCACTTCTCGCATCGACTCGAAGTACATGTTTTGTTCAGCATTGTGCTCGGCCCGGTCAGCCAATTCAAAGAGCGCATCATCTATATTGTCGAACAACGCTTGTAACAGCGGCCGCAGAGCCTGCTTACCTTTATCTTTAGCCTCTACAAACGAAGCAGGCATTCGAGCAAAAGACTGTGATTCATCCATCGCATTATCCTGCCTGGCCAAACGGCTGTTGAGTTGAACAACTTTGGTGGTATTTTCAGTCATTGCATTCACCTGACGATCAGGACTTCTCTGCTTAAGCAAGCTGG
>CAYNZI010000372.1:0-3603 GCA_964401565.1 uncultured Spongiibacteraceae bacterium | reverse complement strand
ACCGGATTATCAATATGAAGTGGGAAGATGTTCATCCGCCACCCGCTGGAGCAGGGTCTAGTCATTACTTGACGGCGGTGACGGAAGCCGATGGCAAAATTGTCGAAATTATTGACGTTGAGCGGATACTGTCCGAAGTATCCCCACAGCCGGAGCAGTTTTCTGAGGATACTATCACTTCCGATGTGGCCCGCTTGGCGTCGTCGAAGCATATTCTTATCGTTGACGATTCATCAGTAGCTCGCAACCAGGTAAAACGCTGCATTGAGCGTATTGGTGTTAAAACGACCACGCTTAATGATGGTCGTCAAGCCTTGGATCATCTGCAGGCACTGGTCGATGATGGAGTGGACGTTGCAGACGAATACCTAGCGGTGATTTCGGATATAGAAATGCCTGAAATGGATGGGTATACACTGACTAAGGCTATTCGCGCTGACCCTCGTCTTGCTGATTTATATGTGTTACTACACTCCTCCCTGAGTGGAGGCTTTAACCAGGCGATGGTAAAGAAAGTGGGTGCCAATGCTTTTCTCGGCAAATTTTTACCGGAAGAATTCGCGGCAATAATTGTGGATCGAGTGCTGTCCAGTGACAATGCTGGGTGAGTAGAGTCTCTGTAAGTTGCTCGTCTTTTGTGATTGCTGGGATAGGGTTAAACAACGGCGTGTTCAATCGCGCGATTTTTTAGAAGACGGGTAAGCTCAAGGAAGGTAGTTCATGGTTGCTAGCGATCCATCCGAGTACAAAGTTTTCAGAGAATATCTGGCGGAGGCCTGTGGCATTGTTCTTGGTGAAAATAAGCAGTATTTGGTATCCAGCCGACTGCGTAATTTGATGATTGAGTTTCAGGTGGATACTCTTAGGACGCTCGTAGAGCTTATGTCGCAAGTATCGCAACGTCATTTAAAGCAAGCGGTATTAGATGCGATGACAACTAATGAAACACTGTGGTTTCGGGATGCGCATCCGTTCAATGTTTTCAGGGATAAGCTTCTGCCCGAGTTTCAACAGGATAAAAAAACGTCCGTCAAAGTGTGGTCGGCGGCGTGCTCTTCAGGCCAAGAGCCTTATTCGCTGAGCATGTTGGTAGAGGAATATAAAAAAAATCATCCTGGCGCATTAAATTGTTCGGTGGACATACTCGCGACGGACTTATCCATGTCGATGATCGATGCGTGCAAGGCGGCAGAGTACGAGGCGCTGTCTCTGGGGCGGGGTTTAAGTGCCGAGCGCCAGCAGCGTTTTTTTGACGTTGTTGACGAGAAAACCTGGCGCGTTACTTCCGATGTTCGACAGAGAGTCCGGTTTCAGTCACTGAATTTGATGAACAGCTTTGCGTCAATGGGAAAATTTGAGGTGGTGTTTTGTCGCAATGTCCTTATCTATTTTTCCGCTGAATTAAAAACAGATATCTTGCGCCGTATACATGCAGTATTGCGACCTGGAGGTTATCTGGTTTTGGGTGCATCCGAAGGGCTGGCAGACTTAAAACATCATTTCAAAATGGTCCAATGTAACCCGGGTATCATCTATCAGGCGGTCTAAAAATTATTACCTCGAATACCGTGATCGACCACAACTACAATTCTTTGCCTCTTTCTTTGCCGCTTGATTGAAAAAAGCGGAATTTCTTTGCCGTTTTTTTTAGATTCCTTTATAAAACTCTATATTTTTCAACGACATAAAACTATGGCACGCACTTTGCTTTAACAGAGATAGTAGTTTACTAGAACTGTTGAAAGGTAAAGTGACAATGGCAATTAGTTTTCAAAATGCGTTGGGGATACATGAAAAAGCACTTCATGTTCGGACCGTGCGCGCGGAAGTGTTGGCCAATAATCTCGTTAATGCGGATACGCCAAATTTTAAGGCGAGAGACTTCGACTTTAAAAGCGCTCTCAATAGCCAGATGGCAAGTCAGTCTGCCGGCAAGGGTATGGTCGCCACCAATAGTCGGCATATTGGTGCCTCCTCCCAGTCGTTTCAACCAGAATTGCTATACCGCACACCATTGCAGCCTTCACTTGATGGAAATACGGTAGAAGAGCAGGTTGAAATGAGTCGGTTCGCCAAGAATATGATGGATTTCCAAGCCAGTTTCCAGCTGCTTAATGGCCGGTTCAAAGGCTTACAAAGCGCCATTACAGGGAACGTCTGATGTCACTAGCCAATGTATTTGATATCGCTGGCATGGGAATGTCTGCACAGAGTATTCGACTCAATACGACAGCCAGTAATTTAGCGAATGCCCAGGCCGCCAGTAGTAATACTGACGAAGTGTATCGAGCCCGGCATCCGGTGTTTGAAACCATGCGCATGAATATGATGACGGGTTATGGGGGTTCAATGCCGACGCTTGCTGATGACGCGTCGATGGGGATAAGAGTGACAGGTATCGTCGAATCTGATGCGCCATTGGTTCGTCGTTATGAGCCCAATCATTTAAAAGCCGATGAAGATGGATATGTGTATTACCCGAATGTCAATGTGGTGGAAGAAATGGCCGATATGATTTCAGCCTCGCGTTCTTTCCAGGTCAATGTTGAATTGATGAATTCAGCAAAGCAAATGATGCAAGGGCTGTTGAGACTTGGGCAATAGAGTTTAGCCTTCAATCATTCAGCGAGTGCCAATACAAACAATAGATATGGAATGGAAAAATGGCAGATGCGATTTCAACGGGACTGTTGAGTGATATTTCCGTAAGAGAAAAATACGGTACCACCGACACTGAAACACAAGAGTTGGGCCAGGATGTTTTCCTTGAGCTGATGGTTACCCAAATGCGTAACCAAAACCCACTGGATCCACAGGACAGTAGCGATTTTGTCGCCCAGTTGGCCCAGTTTAGTTCGGTAGAAGGTCTGGATAAATTAAATAATACAATGGAAGGTTTTGTTGGGTCATTCCAGTCAAATCAAGCGTTGCAGGCGTCTGCGATGGTGGGTCGTTTTGTGAAGGTTGATACCGATACGTCTTACCTTGGCGCCGATGGATTGGTGGCAGGCACCATTGAGCTGCCACAAAGCACTGATGATTTGAGCATTATTGTTTATGACAGCGCTGGCGAGCGAGTGGCCGAAGAGCAAATGGGGACGCAGGTAGCAGGAGATGTCCCTTTCGCCTGGGATGGCAGTGATGGCCAGGGCGAGCAGCTTCCCCCCGGCTACTATCGCTTTGAGGTGTTCGCAAAAATTGATGGAAAGCAAGTTCAAGTCAACACTGCACTCAGCGCCAATGTTGACAGTGTAAGTGTCGGTGCAAACGGCACGATAAGTCTGAACGTTGCGGGTGTAGGCCCTGTTTCTATGTCACAGGTGAAGGAGATTTTGTAAGTTTGCAAAAGGTTGGGATTGAAAATTAGATTTTCTAATAGATTAAGTAAGGGGTAAAGCTATGTCTTTTAATACAGCGTTGAGTGGCTTGCGGGCAGCTAACACAGATTTAGAAGTGACAGGTAACAATATCGCAAACGCCAGTACGACCGGTTTTAAGCGATCCAGAGCTGAATTTGGCGATGTCTATGCCAACTCGCTGGTGTCGGGCAGTAATGTTGTTGGTAGTGGCGTGTTGGTCAACAGTATTTCACAGCAATTTGAT
>CAYNZI010000371.1:0-3605 GCA_964401565.1 uncultured Spongiibacteraceae bacterium | reverse complement strand
CGTCACGCCGGAGCCGTAAAAAACAAAGGCTATCCACCGTTGATGGTGAGTTTGCGTCACCGCGGGATGTTGGAGTAGATTATTCTCTACGGGGTTCGCCGATTGAGGTCGCCGTAAATCGTAGGTGTGCGATTGATTGCGGCCCGGCAGATTTGTCGCGAAAATAGTCGGCTATAGTTGTCGGCAATGATGATCATAACGCGGCTCGCCAGCCGGTGGTTCTATAGGTTGCATAGCAAAAAGTAGCTTGTGGGCGGACGTGATTTTCTATATTCTTCCGCCCCCTTGAACGTTTTTTAATTGAAAAGTAAGGCCTTGTTTTACAGGCCAAGTTGGGACAGACAGATGTCTACAGATTTCAAACAAGCTGCACTGGATTATCACTCGCAACCCAAACCAGGGAAAATTTCCATTGAATTGAGTACGGCCGCAGCTACTCAGCACGATTTGGCGTTGGCCTATAGCCCGGGCGTTGCTGAACCTGTGCTGGCAATAGCTGAAAACCCTGAGCGAGCCTACGATTACACGGTCAAAGGTAATCTTGTTGCGGTTATATCCAATGGTACGGCTATTCTCGGTCTCGGTGACTTGGGTGCGTTGGCCAGTAAGCCCGTAATGGAAGGTAAGGCGTTGTTATTCAAGCGTTTTGCCGGCGTTGATTCTATTGACATAGAAGTCGATACTTCTGATCCACAGGAGTTCATTGATACGGTCGCGCGTATTGCCGGTACGTTTGGCGGGATTAATTTGGAAGATATTAAAGCCCCTGAGTGCTTTGGTATTGAAGCGGCTTTGATTGAGCGGTGCAACGTTCCGGTTTTTCATGATGACCAGCACGGTACTGCCATTGTGACTGCGGCAGGAATGCTCAACGCCCTCGATATCCAGGGTAAAACGCTGGAAACTGCAAAAATAGTGTGTTTGGGTGCGGGCTCAGCGGCTGTCGCTTGTATGCGATTGTTGAGAAGCATGGGCGCCGCAAAAGACAATATCACTATGATCGACCGGCGCGGTGTTATATACAGCGGCCGCGAAGGTCTTAATGAATTCAAAGAAGAGTTTGCTCACGGCACCAAAGATCGCACGTTGGAAGATGCAATGAAGGGCGCTGATGTGTTTGTCGGTTTGTCAGGGGCTAATTTGTTAAGCCCTGAGTTGCTAAAAACTATGGCGCCAAATCCGGTGGTATTTGCCTGTTCCAATCCTGATCCTGAAATCCGCCCGGAAGTTGCCAACGCCGCCCGAGATGATTTGATCATGGCAACGGGTCGCTCTGACTATCCTAATCAGGTTAACAATGTTTTAGGTTTTCCGTTTATCTTTCGTGGTGCTCTGGATGTACGCGCGAGTTGCATCAATGAAGAAATGAAAATCGCTGCGGTGAATGCATTACGCGAATTGGCTAAGGAGCCTGTGCCTCAAGAGGTATTGGATGCCTGCGATCTTGACGCATTGGAGTATGGCGCTGGCTATATTATTCCAAAGCCGGTCGACGAGCGTTTGTTGGGTAAAGTGTCGTCAGCTGTTGCGAAAGCAGCGATTGACTCTGGAGTGGCTAAATTACCTTATCCTAGTCACTATCCGCTTAAAACACCGGCCGACGTATAGTATGTTTCTTTAATGCCGCTGATACGTAGCCCGTGGTCGGGTTGTGTATCAGTTGTTGGATTCGCTAGTATCAACTCAAGCCCAAGCCCAAGCCTAAACCCAGAACAATTAACGGTTGGTGTAAGTTTCAAGGGTTGAGTGTTAATGCCCCGATGATCAGGCCGGGCACCACCGCTCCATAGTCCTGGGCCGTCCCGGCTTCCCTCGTCCGTTCCAGAGCCTTAAAGCGCTTCGCTGTCTCTTCCACTCCCTCGGCCAGTCCTTTTACTCTTCCTCGGTGGTACCCGCCCTGCTCCTCTACTATTGTGCTAAATTTTGGCGATTCGATTCGATTCGATGCTGAATCTGATGGGTGGGGATGCTGTGCTATGGAATCACTGCAATCAGAGGCAATGGAGTGACGTTATTGCGGAACGTAAAAGATGAGCGCTGAACGAGTGACTGAGACCTGCTGTTTTCCAAGCAGGGCTCAGGCGCGAGGGAAGGCAGCCCGGAGGGCCGCCAACTGTGGAGCAATCACGTCACACCGTTGCCGGGTTAAGTATTAACCATCCCCCGGAGTTAAGTAGCGTGACTACTTACTGAAGCTTTTTATAACGGACACGGTGTGGCAGTGCGTTTTCACCTTTGCGGCTGACGAGGTCTTCGTGGTACTCGGTGTAATTCCCTTCGAAAAATACCACGCTACCGTCGTCTTCATAGGCCAGTATGTGAGTGCAAATTCTATCGAGGAACCAGCGATCGTGAGAGATAACCATCGCGGAGCCTGGGAAAATCAATAGAGCTTCTTCGAGTGCCCGCAGTGTTTCAACATCCAGGTCGTTCGATGGTTCATCCAGCAGTAATACGTTGCCGCCTTGTTTCAGTGTGGCGGCCAGTTGTAATCGACCTCGCTCGCCGCCAGATAGTTCGCCAACACGTTTTTGTTGATCTGAGCCTTTAAAATTAAAGCGGCCGATATAAGCGCGAGATGATATTTCATATCCGCCAATGGTTAGCGTGTCATTGCCTTCAGAAATAGCTTCCCATACCGTTTTCTTGTCATCCAGTGCGTCACGCAGCTGTTCGACATAAACTAGGTCGACGGTTTCGCCGAGTTCAACTTCGCCGCTGTCAGCTTGTTCCATGCCGGCAATAATCTTGAATAGGGTCGATTTGCCGGCCCCGTTGCCGCCGATAACACCCACGATAGCGCCTTTGGGAACGCTAAAGCTAAGATTTTCATACAGGGTATCGCTGCCAAATGATTTGCTGATGGCTTTCACGTCGATGACTTTGTCGCCCAGGCGCTGGCCGGGTGGAATGTAAATTTCGTTGGTTTCTGCGCGGCTTTGAAATTCTTGGGATTGTAGTTCTTCGAAGCGGGAGAGTCGGGCTTTGTTTTTTGCTTGCCGGCCTTTAGGGTTTTGTCGAACCCACTCCAATTCAGACATAACGGACTTCTGATGGGAGGCTTCTTGTTTGGACTCTCGCTCGAGTCGTTGCTCTTTCTGTTCCAGCCAGGCGGTGTAATTACCTTCGTAGGGGATGCCTCTGCCTCGGTCCAGTTCCAAGATCCAGCCTGCGGCGTTGTCCAAAAAGTACCTGTCGTGGGTGATGGCGACCACTGTGCCCGGATATTCACATAAGAATTGTTCTAGCCAATGTACTGATTCTGCATCCAGGTGGTTGGTGGGTTCGTCCAGCAACAGCATGTCGGGGTTTGACAGTAATAGTCGGCACAGGGCTACGCGGCGGCGTTCGCCCCCCGATAATTTAGTGACGTCGGCATCCCATGGCGGGAGGCGAAGTGCATCCGCAGCAACTTCCAGTTTGTGGTCGAGATTGTGGGAATCTGCCGCCTGGATGATGTTTTCCAGTTCTTGTTGCCGTTTTGCCAGTGCGTCAAAGTCTGCATCCGGTTCAGCGTAGGCCGCGTAAACCTTGTCCAATTCGCCCTGGGCGTCAACCACGTCGCCGAGACCGTCTTCAACGTTACCTCGGACATCTTTGTTTGG
>CAYNZI010000370.1:0-3613 GCA_964401565.1 uncultured Spongiibacteraceae bacterium | reverse complement strand
CAATCAACGGCTAACTGACAATGAAGAAAACGACGCTTTCCTAAACGGAGCACTCGCCGTGCTGCTGGGTGTAATGATCACCCTGATTGTTCCAAGGGCATGGCCGAAGAAAAGTACCGAATGGGCATAACGACAACCATCAGGATTGAAACAATGAAATACGTCAGCAAAATTGTTGTCGCACTCGTGCTGCTTGCAAATACCTCGTCTGCTTTTTCCGCTGACACCGCTACAAGCAACCCGATAGCCGTCATTGAAACCAGCAAAGGCACCATCACACTAGAGCTCTACCCCAATGAGGCGCCAATCACCGTTGCCAATTTTATCGACTATGCAAAATCTGGTTTCTATCGTGGCACTATTTTCCATCGCGTCATCAAGAAATTCATGATTCAAGGTGGTGGCTATACTCGACAAATGAAGGAAAAGTACACCAACCCGTCCATTGTTAACGAGTCAGGCAACGGTTTACACAACGACCGATGGACTGTCGCCATGGCCCGTACCAACGACCCCGACAGTGCCTCTTCACAATTTTTCATCAACACTAAAATGAATGCTCGCCTGGACGCCCAAGCCGGCCAGCCCGGCTACACGGTATTTGGCATGGTTATTGATGGCCTCGATGTGGTAAAAACCATCGAGAAATCCCCGACTATGACCTTTGACAACCACCAAAATTTTCCGGTAGAGCCTATTATTATTGGAAAAATTGAAATCAAATAAAGACCTTCAATTAAATGGCGCGAACCCTGTGAGCATGAAAAAAACGGACCTTAGTGTCAATCTCAACAAAATTGCACTCATCAGAAATTCTCGAGACACGACCTATCCCAGTGTTACCGGGCACGCTCAAATTTGCATAGATGCCGGTGCAGACGGTATCACTGTTCACCCACGACCGGATCAACGCCATATTCGAGTTGATGATTGTTTTGCGCTGGCAGAAATGCTCTCAATAGAATTCAACATTGAAGGGAATCCTTTTGCGCCAGCAATGAAGAGTGAGCGCAAAGGCGTGAGTGACTACCCCGGTTTTCTGGATCTGGTTACAGAAATTAAACCGGCCCAATGCACGCTGGTGCCGGATAATAATAGCCAGCTAACATCTGATCACGGATTTAATTTATTCGAAAGCGGTGACAGCCTGTCCCCCATTATCGATGAGCTCCATGCCCTTGGCATTCGGGTCAGCCTATTTATGGAGGCTGATCTAGAGCAGATTGCACAGGCTAAACAGCTTGGCGCTGACCGAATAGAATTATATACCGGTCCCTACGCCGATGCCTTTCTTAATAATGACAATCTCGACGCTGTATTCCAACAGTTCTATGATGCTGGCGTAAGCGCCGCAGAATTAGGCATTGGCCTCAATGCAGGCCACGACCTGAACTTGCTCAACTTGCCTCGATTTGCAACCATTCCCCAACTGCTGGAAGTATCGATAGGCCATGCTATGACAGTTGATGCCATTAAAATGGGATTGGCAAACGCTGTCGGCGCCTACCAGCGTTGCTTAAACAATAATAATTAACTCTACTTGGAAGGAATCACCGGCGCGCGCTGCATCGCGACGGGAATGTGGATGGCGTTTTTAGCGCTCGGTGGAAATTCACTGCGCAGGACTTCCTGCCACTTCGAACGAATCAAATCACAAGCTTGCTGCTGACTAATCAACCCCGCATCACACCCTGCTTCAATATATCCCTCCAGTCGAAACAGTCTGGCGGGAGGAACATCACGACCACTATTGTATTCCAGAAAAACATCCCGGAGTCGCTGATCTATTGTTTGAATAAAATCATCTCGATTAACGTCCAAAATAGCACCCTTAGTTAGTCGCCAAGCTCAGTCACCAAATTACCGCTAAACTTCCTGTACCAACACCCAAGGTGCCACGACAACAGACCAGAGCGTGATATTCCCATCATGCCAGTTTGCGGCTTGCTGATCGGTCACCCTAAATATCTGGCCACCTTCCAACCACTGCTCAACAGCTATTTTATTGTCATCACTAAACTGAACCGCCACATCAATCAGGTCAGTGCCTTGCGCCACAGCAATAACAGCATCACTAGCATAAAAACGCTGCAACTCATGCCATTGTATTTTGGCGGTTTCGCGGTTAAATTTGGATTGCGTTGTTTCATCAGACGGCAGTGTTGTGTCCAAAGTAATAATCCTTGTCGATGTACTCACAGTGTTTCAATACGTTGGGGCATGAAAACTCTCACACGACCTAACCCACTGCCCGAATGTTAGCATGAACTCCTGCACACAAAGACCAAACTGATAGAAAATGTGCAACAAATGTGTAAGATGAAACCAACAGCTGCCATTCAACGTAAAACAACGGTAGGATCGGGCCACTAACTGTAGTAGGTATACCCCGTCGTGCGAATTCACCAGAAACTACTCATCATCATTTTTATTTATAGCACGCTGCTTGTCGGCATCATGCTCTCATTGATGCGCTGGAGTGTCGACCAAGGCATGGTGAATTACGTTAATACCAAAGAGATTGAAATATTACAGCCGATCGCCATAGGTTTAAGTAATCTCTATGCCGAACAAGACAACTGGACACCACTGGAAGACAACTATCGACGACTGCGAACGCTGATACATGTGAACAAGCCAAGCATGGCCCACCCACCCAACAAACCTTTTAAGACATCAGCCAATCACCATCGGCCACGAAAGCCACCGCCTTTTTTTCGCCGTATCACTGTTTTGGATCGACAGGAAAGAACCGTTGTTGGCTCCTTGAATATCGAGATCATAGAGGTAGAAACAAAGGCGTTTAATCGTATTCCTATTGAGCATCAGGACCAAATTGTTGGCTGGATAGTGACACCAAAACGGAAAGAGATCACCGAGGGATTTGAACTGCAATTCTTGCAACAACAACAACAAACATTCATATTCATTAGCCTGATCGTTATCGCCTTGGCCGCAATGATTGCGTACCCCCTTGCCAGACATTTTGTCCGACCTATCAACCGACTGGCCAAAGGCACTCAGGCTCTCACACGCGGCGATTACAAATTAGATTTACCGACGGGCAGGGCTGACGAGCTGGGGCAACTGGCAAGAGATTTTAACGAACTGGCCAGCACCTTAGAAAATAACGAAACTAGCCGCAAACGGTGGCTAGCGGATATTTCCCACGAATTGCGAACGCCATTGTCAATTTTAAGAGGGGAACTGGAAGCTATCATCGATGGGGTTCGCAGCATCAGTGAAGAAAGTATTATGTCGTTGCATCAGGAAATCATTCAACTACAACTCCTGATTGACGACCTTTATCAACTCAGCAATTCCGAAATAGGTGGCTTGCGATACAACAAAACACACGTAGATCTTTGTTCTTTTATTAACGTCGTATCTGAACAGCATCGACACAAAATAGAAGCGGCAGATTTAACCTTAGCATTAGATACTCCAAAAACAAAAATACCCATATGGGCCGACAAAATAAGACTCAATCAGCTCTTCAGCAATCTATTGGACAATAGTCAAAAATACACTGAAAGCGGCGGCAAGATCTCCATGTCCACCAGCCGCACGCAAAGCATCGCTACCATCACAATTAGCGACAGCAGTCCCGGCG
>CAYNZI010000369.1:0-3616 GCA_964401565.1 uncultured Spongiibacteraceae bacterium | reverse complement strand
GCGGCCTGGTTTACAGACTCCAGCCCTGAAGCGCAGAATCGATCCAGCTGCACACCAGGTACACTCTCATCCCAACCGGCATACATGAGAGCACTTTTCGCGACATTCCCTCCCTGCTCGCCCACTGGTTGACCGCAGCCGAGAATCAAATCATCGACTTGCGACGTGTCCAGATCATTGCGCTGTTGCAGCTCAGTAAGTAACCCAGCCGCCAAATGAAGAGGCTTCACTGTGTATAGTGATCCGTCTTTCTTGCCTTTGCCTCGAGGTGTTCGGATGGCGTCATAAATGTAAGCGGCTTGTGACATCGGGGTACCTTGCATGCGTTAACTTTAGTAGCAGCAAGAGTATAAAAACCGATACAAATCAACCTCGTCTATTGCGACGAGTTACTAAGATCCATATCGAAAAACACCAAGTCACAGAAAATTGACTACCAAATCGTGATGTCGATCCCCCGCCATCACCCGCACTATCCAGGTAATACTTATGCCTCAGAGGTCTTTGTGGTAAACTAGGTTCCGAATTTCGATAGCGTTTCAATATGACAAAACAGACGATCCATCGACCTGTAGCAGTACAACGTACACTGGCAATCTTCAGTGATCCGTGGTCATTTTCCGTCTTGCAAGAGTTATTTTTTGGTGTTCGTAGGTTCGATGGGTTTCAGAAAAACCTCGGTATTTCCCGTAGTGTGCTGGCACGTAGATTGAAGCACCTCGCACAAGAGCAGATCATTGACCGACACTTATACTCAACCCACCCAAATCGATACGAATACAAACTTACCAAGCGCGGCCGCGATATGTACCCAATTTTTATTGCTTTGCGCCAATGGGGAGAGACTTGGCTGGATGACGCCTCAACACCAGAGCTAAAACTGGTCCATAAACCCTGTGGAAAGGAACTCATCCCAAGTCTGGACTGCTCGGCCTGTCGGGAAGAGGTAAAGGTTGAGGACATACGCTATCAGGTCGATTCCTGAGATCACCCCTCTACTTTATCGAGGATATCTAGCAGTATTTTACGCAGCAGACTGCGAAAACTGCGTAGTGAGTTGCGGATCACGAATCGCTTAGCCTAAGACCCGATGGGATCTAATCAAATAAGGAAAACCAGATTAGGCAACGCCTTGGCCGCATTTACCAAAACCACATTCTTGCGGACCATTTTGAAATCACCGTCCACACGACGCAGTAGGAACTCATTTCTGGAACCCCACATTTCATCGTCATTCTCTCCGCTGACGAAATACATTGCATTGCAACCTACGCGAACTTCTTCGCCGGTTTCTTCCAGTAGTTCCACATTGGAAACAACGCGTCGTACTTGAATTTCAGGCTCGGCCGAAAAGCGTTTGCCTGACAGGAACTGGTTGATCCGAACGGAAATTCTCGAGCGGTTATCGTATATGATCGACATTTCCCTCTCAGGGTCGATATCACCACTGTTGGCTGGCACCCAGTAGACGCCGTTATCTGCCCACAAGGACTCCCAATCTTTGTAACGATTTTCATCCGCCAGCCGGGCTTCTACATAAAGAAACTGCTCTACTTCGCGCAGTAGTGAGTAATTGATATCAGCAAAACTCATGATCCCGCCTCCATCAGACTCTTGTAGTGTTTCCAAATCCCACGGGAAGGCAGATCATCTGTTGAATTTCCAACTAGAAATCCATTTTCGTCCGTGCTTTCACGGTGATTGCCGCGGCCAGTATAGGTACGATAGCCGCTCTTTGTTTGCAGCCCACGATGAGTGCGCTCATACATCACTGAGTCATCAGCCAAAAGAAAACCCGCTGGCCCTACTGAACCCATCGTTTGCTGACGCAGTCGACGATTTATATCCGGCGACCCCTTAAACTGGATGGCTGTGACGTGTTGTACCGTTTCGGAAACGGATACCGGCTCGATCACAAAAATTTGAATTTCCGCAATAAACAAATTTGGGAAGATCATCACATGCGGCGAACCATCGATCATAATTTCCCGGGCCTTCTCGTCGCCATAAGCGGCTTTCATTTGCTCGACATAGTCCGGTAGACGCTCCTTGGTAGTATTAAACCAACTCAATTCTTCCTGTCGCTTGCGGAATTCCGGACGAGGATCGATTTCCGTATGCCCATTTCCAAAATCGCGACTAAGAGATATAGAATTGCGCCCATAAAGCTCGTTGATTCGACTATCAGTGACCATAAAAACCGAGGCGTGCACAAATCCAGGGTGATAGCCGTCGGTTTCGTTTTCTACTAGAAGTTTCCAATTGCCTCTAACTTTATGTTTTAGATAGCCGGTTGTAACCTCGATTTCACCGCTGGGTGAGTTCGACAGCAACCTATCGATTGTCTCCGTCGCACCACCCAAGTGCTCTTCCAGGGTAGGACCTTCTTCCGCGAAGGAGCCAAACACAAAGCCACCGTAACTTGCCACCCGGGGCACTCGGCCCAGCCCGAGCTCGGACTTATCTACATCCTTAAAACCATCCGGGAAGGACTGACCGACCAGACGCCCATCATTTCGAAAAGTCCATGAGTGATAAGGGCAGGTGAACAACTTAGCGTTGCCTTGGGGTTTATTGCATATCTTATTACCGCGGTGTGTACAGGTATTAATCAGCAGATTGATCTCACCGTTTTCGCTGCGAGTCATGATGATTGGTTCCTGACCTATGGCTTTCATCACAAAATCGTGAGTCTCAGGGACTTCACTTTCGTGGCCGACATATACCCAGGTGGTGTACCAGATTTTTTTAAGCTCTTCTTTAAAGACTGCGGGGTCGTTATACATACTGCCATCTACTCCGTCGGAGTAGATGAGATCATCCCACTTTTTTGCGGCGCTTTGATCGTTCATATCAATTCCTTAGTATAGTAAGTTCTCTATGGAAACTTACTCTAATAAAAGCATAGTTCTCTGTCAACATCGTTTCGTGTTTTTCTAACGACGCATCTGTCTATAAAACGGCATGCAAGAATGACCCACTTGTTGTAGTGGCCCCCTAGAAGTAAAACAAAGTTCCCGCTCTAATTGACCGTCTGTAGCGATAAAGAAGTATTTACTTATGCAACGCAGACGATATTGACGACACAGCACTGCTTTCAAGTTCGAATTAGTCCGGGCTTATCTCAATGGCGAAGGTAGTTATAAATCCACTGCCAATAAACACGATATTTCCCGTGCACTTTTAATGACGTGGGTTGAAAAATACAAAATGGGTGAATTGTCCGAAGAAGTACGGGAATACGAGGCGACAATCGTTGGCTTAGAAGGCAAGATTGGACAACTTGTCATGGAACTGGGCTTGGAAAAAAAGAGATCAGATACCGCACTCCGCCGAGTCGCTGTCGATCGTCTCAGGGCCACAGAGAGCCGCTAGTTGCTCTGTAGGGGCCTTTTTCTCGATACAACTTTGTGCTATTCCCCTCGAAAAATTACTCCTAAATTTTAGATCAGGGGGTGAACTAAAATACTTCACATTTAGAATTCTTCCTGTCGTTTATCGACTTCGCGATCATTGTCGACATAACAACAAACCATACACCGAAACACACCGCAGGAATCCAGAAAGTAATAAATCCGTTCCAGGCAAACGGGCCCGTCTTGAAAAATGTAATTAG
>CAYNZI010000368.1:0-3618 GCA_964401565.1 uncultured Spongiibacteraceae bacterium | reverse complement strand
GACCCGCCTGCGAGTAATGTTGATTTGCATTGTACCTTGTCGTCGTCGATCCATTGTTGACAGGCATTCAGCCATTCGGCGACATTACCCGCCGTGTCATGCAGTTGGTATGGGCTCGGGGGGTAATGCCCTGTTGGCGCTGTTTTGGATCCAAAAAGCTGGCTAAATTCGCTCTTACAGCCTCGTCTACAGTTGGCCCTACGGTTAGCGGATTGTTCTCCCCACCAGTATGTTGTCGTCTCCCCAGCTCGCGCAGCATGCACCCACTCCGATTGTGTTAGCAATCGGTAAGTCTGGTCGGTTTGCTGGCTAAGCCATGTGGCATAGGCTGTTGCATCCTCGTAGCTGACATCGATCACGGGTCGGTCGCCTCGGCCCCAGCCAAAATCATCTGGTATTACTCGGTTAGTGAGCTTGGCGAATCGATCATAGTGATGGAATGTTATTTCATGTTGACTGACCGCAAAAGCTAAGGATCCTAATCGTGGTAAGACCACCATCGCGGGGCCATTTTTGTCGTCGGCAAATCCGGCGATGTTGTCGCTGACGACAGAACCCAGTGGAAGCAGGCGTCGGGTAGGCTCGAGCACGATAGGGTGTTCAACGTTCGCGTCGTCAATGTGTATCCAGAAATCTTGTGTGACGTAATCCGTGGCGGAGACTTCTAGGTGATAGCGCCCTGGGGTCAACTGGATGTCTTCTTTATAAGCGGGTTTGATATTGAGAATACGAATGGTTGCCGTGTTTGGATGCCCGGTTATTACAAGGGAATATTTTACGGTTAATTCATGTTCTGCTCTTGGTCTATTTTCTTCAATGTCTATAGCCGTGCTGGTACCCGGACTTAGACCTTCCGTCTGTTTAACAGGTATGACAGGGGCGGGATCTGCCAGTGGTCGTACTGACGTTATTGGGGTCGCTATGTCGACGTAGAGATTGCGGAGTTGTTGTTTGTGATTGTTATCGAGATAGATAAAGCCCAGTAGCAACATAGCGATGATACTGATTGGCCAGTAGGTCCAGCGCCAGCTTGAGCGAATGGCAGGCTGTTCAATAGTGTCCTGGATAAGTGGGGCGTTGCTGATCTCTTCGGGAAGATCGGCAGAATCCTCATTGAGAATAAACGCGTCTAGCTCTTCTCGCTGACGGCTGCTTAGCTGTGTGGGTTCTTTGGAAAATTGGATGTTTGTTAAAAGTAGTCGTTTGAAAAACTGGTTTGAGATGGTTATCAACGTACCGAGTAGTGCAGTGAGCAAATTTCCAACTTGAACAGACGTAGATTTCGATGGTGTGGTGGATTGGCAATCTGATAACTCGATGTCTGAGTGGAGTTGAGTTAAGGCATCGATGACATCGCTTCCTGATTGAAAGCGCGCGTTGCTTTTCTTTGCTAGCATTTTGTCGATGATTGGCTGGAAAACTTTATGTTCGCTCGGTAGCTTAGGCACAGCTGAACTAATATGTTCGACCGCTACAGCGATCGGGTCGTCGCCGTCGAATGGGACGTGTCCAGAAAGCATTTCATAGAGAACAATGCCAAGACTGTATATATCAGTTCGGCCGTCTATTTCCTTTCCCTGTGCTTGCTCCGGACTCATATAGTGTGGCGTACCCAACACGGCGCCAATGTTGGTCATTTTGATGTTGCCTCTAATTGCCTTCGCTATACCAAAATCACACAGGACTGCCGATCCGCTTTCTCGAAAAAGTATGTTGTCAGGTTTAATATCGCGATGAATATAACCTCGCTTCCCCGCGTAATCTAATGCCGCGGCTATATCTTTTGTTATTGCCAGGGCTTGTAGATGACTAATGCCTTGTTTTAATCGATCTTGTAAGGGTGCTCCAGGAAGGTAGTCCATGGCGATATAGTTATACTGTTGGTAACTGCCAACGTCATAGATCGAAATTATATTCGGGTGAGATAACTGCCCAACAATTTTTGCCTCGCGATAAAAACGGCTGCCAAATCCGGGGTCACTATTGAGACTTGGTGACATAACTTTGATGGCCACTTCACGCTCAACACTTTGCTGAACAGCAAGGTATACCGTGGACATTCCACCTTGACGGATTTTTCTGAGTATTCGATATCCGGGAATGGCCATATCAGCATTTACCAGAGGGTTGCGAACAGATACAAACACTAACAATCGTATGTTGGTGACTCATGAGGCTAGATTGTCGTGTCGGCTTTTTTTTGATCATTGTTATAGGCGAAGTTAGAGAAATTGAATACTTAGATGATTCAATAGCTTAGACCATTTTATCTGTGCTAAGCCGGCTGGGGTGCTTGTTTGTGTGAAGTGGTTAGCAGTTTGATGAATAGCGAAACAAAATCACGCTATTTGGGGAGGCATAACAGCGGTTTACCCTATATATTCAAGATAAGAGTTAACTTTAGTGTGAAAGGTTGATGAATTCACACAGCACACGTTTTTACGATTGTTGTCGAGGGGGAGGAATCTCAGGAATATTATGTTGAAATTGCAGTGTAATGATGACCCTCGGCGCGGTATTTGGTTGGTGGGTGAGAAGGTTCGTATAGGGCGAGATTCGTCGAATGATTTTATCCTTGATGGCTTGGGAATCGACCCGTTTCACGCTGAAATAATCATCCAGGACGATACGCTACTATTGAAGAGTCGTCCTGGTAGTTGTTTTGTGGATGACCTGCCGGTAGATGGCGAATACAATTTAGTGACAACTGAGAAACTTCGAATAGGCAAAGAAAGACTATCCATCATCGATTCAAAGCATCTAAAAAAACGCCCGCCTGCAAAACAATTGAACGCTAATTCAGATTGCCATTCATCCGGTGAATGGAAATTGTTACCAAATCACTCAAAGCTTGAAAGCAAACAATTCGTCATTGAGCAGAGTGCAATTATCGGCCGATCGAAGTCTTGCCAGTTTAGTATTCCCTATCGGCTCCTATCTAGAGAGCACGCTCGCTTGCAAGTTGAGAACGGGCTACTTATTCTCGAAGATCTTAACTCAGCGAATGGATGTTTTGTTAATGGTGAGCGCGTCTTGGCCGCTGAGCTTAGAGATGGCGATAGTGTTGCTTTTTCCAAGCTGGTATTCACCGTAAAATCACCTGTCGTTAAGATTTTGACGCCTGCGCGGGAGAAAATCGATACCTCTCTGGATAAGACGATGATTCGTCCGGTTATCAGTTCAGAGATGGTCTCAAACTTGTTGATCGAACAGGCCGATGAGATGGATATTCAGGATGATTTTTGTCGTGTTGAACGGCAAGCAGTGACGAGGCCTGAGACCACTGCAGCTTCTCCTCTGGCTTCGGGCACCAACAGGAAAAGTCGTTTTTTCGTCACCGTTGCTATTCTGCTTGTTGTGGCTGCGAGCTTGTGGTTTTCTCCGCTAATCAACATGGCTTAGTATTGTCCCCAATGTGGACCGTGCTCACTCAAGAACTGTGTTTTCGCTAGGTTCTTGATAGCGAGCAATATTCTTTTTTTGAATCGCATCTCGATACTGTATAGTAATCGCGAGGTTCATGTTATCCGTATATTAAGGAGCAAGCAGTGCAGCATTTAGACGATTGTATTTTCTGTCAAATAGTTCAGGGCAATGCACCCTGTTATAAAGTTCATG
>CAYNZI010000367.1:0-3620 GCA_964401565.1 uncultured Spongiibacteraceae bacterium | reverse complement strand
AATGCTGACCTAAAATACTCGCTGCCGGTAGATGGGGTTTAGCTGACGCTTACGTTTCTTCGACAATATTCCTTTACAGCTAACCCTTGCGATACAGGGGCTAGGTGTTGCCAGTTTACCCTGCATAATAGCCGACCATGAGCCATCGTTGGTTCGTATAACTGAACCAGAAGCATTTGCCAGTGTTTGGGTGTTATATCACACTGATTTGCGCTATACCTCGAGGGTGCGTGCGGTGCGAGATTTCCTAGTGGAGTCATTTCAGGAAAAATTCAGCGAGTAGTCGGAAGTGGGGCGGGGTGAGGAAAGAGAATCTGGATCGTTATTATGTCTGCCAGAATGTGGCGCTGGAAGACATAATCGTAGTTTACTCGTGGCAGAATCTCTGCGGCTATTTAGCGCTGAGAGGAGAGCGTTCAATGAGCAGTATCGAATTATCAATATCGGATGAAAGATAAATCTTGTTCGCTGCATCGACACTAATACCCGTCGGGAGAAAACTATCCGGCAGCATCGGGTAGCCTTTCAAACCTATGGGCAGGTTCGTTGCGATAACAGTGATGTGCTTGTTCGAATCTATGCTGATCACTTGGTGTGATGCCGTTTCTGCGACGATTAGAAAACCATCAGTGTCAAACTCAATGCCTTCCGGCCCATTCAGGCCACCTATCCAGAGTGTTACTGTACCGGCGTCTATGTCGATAATTTTGATGTCGCCACTACCGGCTTCAGCAACATATATTTTCCCATCGATGTCTTCAGCCAAACCTATTGGTTGATCAAGATTTTCAGCCAGCACCTGACGTTCGGTTTGGCTAGTCACCAGCAGGACCTTCCCTGAGCCAGTTTCTGCAACAATCACCGAACCGTCTTCACGGGCCAGCACGCCACTGGGTGCAGCAAAGCCTGTCCATCTAAACGTTCGAGCCGATGTGGCCCGGTCATGACCTTGAACAAGCCCTGCATTGGTTGACGCATTAACAATGGTGTTTTCAGTCGCAGAAACTGCAACGGGATACTCGTGGTCAGATATGATTCGTGAAATGTCTGAAACAACGCCTGTTTTTGTATCGACTTTTGACAGAGAAAATGTGTCGGCGATGTAAAGGGTGTCACCATAAATATCGATTCCAGCAGGGGTGCTTAGATTGCCACCAACAATGAGCTGTACGTTACCGTTTTCCCGATCAACTTTGTAAATAGCATTGTCAGACATGTTGGTAATGTATAAATTGTCGTTGGCATCAAAGGTCAGGTTGTCAAGATTACTGGGTGCTGTTGCAATCAGCGATTTTTCGCCGCTATTAATGTCAACTTGAAAAATTTCTCCCGTTTCATTGTCGATAACATGGAGAATGCCTTTGGAGTCAAAATTTACAGCGGCGGGAACGGTAAAACCACCAGCGATGATCTTCAGTTCACCGGTATCGACATCAACTTGGGCAACTTGTCCCTTGAACCATAAAGGACCATAAAGCTTCCCGTCCGGGCCGAAATCAAAGCCATTGAGTCCCCCCATACCCTCAATAATTTTTCTGGCTGGTTTAACGCCATTCGGATCGATTTCGTAAAGAGCATCACCTAAAAATACCTGTGTCGCAAACAGTCGGCCTTGTTGGTTGTAAGCAATTGAATTGATGCCGGGAAGCCCTTCGGCTAACAGTTTTAACGACCCTTGCTGATCCCGAGAGAAAACTTTCCCTTGAGTGAACGCCGTCCAGACTAATGTCCCGTCGGTTGAAAATTCGAGGTCGTCAGCCTGACCTTCGGGTGCAGGTTGGAACAAAGTGACTTCTGACGTTTGTGGATTGACTTTATGAATATTCATCCCCACAACACTGCCGACATAGATGTTGCCTTCCATATCGGTTGTCAGACCGTGAATACCATGGAAGTTGGAGCCTTCCACCAGAACAGATACGGTTGCAAGAGCATTTTTGGCCTCGTTCGTCACTGAATGACTGTTGGCGGATGGCGCCTCCTTTGACGAGCAGGCTGTCAGTATTATCGCTATCGTTGATCCTATAAATAGTGAACGTACTGTCGAAAATCCAGCGTTATTATTCATATTATGTCCTGTCGTTGAGGGCTTCTAATCTGACTTTAGGTGGCTGTAGACACGCTGTAAGGCATTGGGTGCGCCCATAGTGCCATCGCCCGATTTTGGCATGTCGCCATGCTTGAAATTGGCTAATATTTGCTGGCCGTCCCTGATGTTTTCGGGGAGCGGGGCGCCATTAACGCCCTCTTTCTCTGTGGCGAAGAGGGGGGCCGAACGAGCCCAGTTTAATTGGGCGAAATATCCGCCGCCCGCTTCAAATATTGACGATTCAGCTTGGCAACTGGGATGAGCAAGCCATGCGACCATCGCTGATACTTTATCGGGAGATAGTCTTTGTAGAACTTCCTCTGGTGCGCTTGGTGTTGCTTTCTTTCCCTGTGCCTGTCGAGTTTCGTTAACGGAAATCTCAAAGTCCTGTGTCATCCGTGTTCCCGCTTGCGGGATAAGTACATTACACTTGATATCGAGTTTTAGTTTGCGTGCCTCAAATTGCAGAGAGTGTGATAAACCGATGATTCCGGCTTTACTGGCCGCATAAGCTGCCACACCCGCGCCATACATAGCAGGTGAGGCGGTCATGATACTGCGGCCGTATTGCTGCTCAACAAACACCGGCCAGGCAGCCTTCATAATCGAGAAAACGGCTGTTAAGTTGATATTCAATGTTCTTTGCCAAGATTCAAGGGTGAGTTCAGACCACACTTCAGGGGTGAGTATGCCGGCGTTATTGACAACGATATCCAAACGGCCGTAAGCGTCGAGTGCCGCATCGACCACACGCTGTCCGTCTTCAACCGAATCGTAATTGGCAACGGCATCGCCTCCTGATGCCTTAATCAAGTCGACAACTTCGTCGGCAACGCGCCCTTCTGCGGCACCGGTGCCGTCGTAGGCAGTACCCAAATCGTTCACCACCACTTTACAGCCGCGAGAAGCGAGTAGTAAAGCGTGCTCTCTGCCCAGACCGCGTCCGGCGCCTGTTACCAGTGCAACTTGTCCGGTAAAATCAAGTGTGTCAGTGCTCGTTGTGTCGCTCATACTTATCTACTCTTTTCGTGTGGCTGTGTGGGTGGTTTCATTGGTACATGATGATACTAATCAATACAGATCGTCTTTTTCACTTTGTTGTAGGCTGCTGTCAATCGCGTCTGCCGGTATGTCTTTTAATGCTAGCTGGTCTTTATACATGGTTCCGGTACTGGCAAGAGCTGAGCGGTCCAGCTGCTTGTCCGGATTCCACAGATCAGATCGAACCAGGGCTTTTGTACAGTGCAGGTAGGCTTCTTTTACATGGATAACCAGCACGCTTTTAGCGGAGCGGCCCCGCATTGTAAACAGCGAAGTAATAGCGGGGTCTACTGACACTTCGGCTTTTCCGTTTACTCGAAGCATGTCGTTGAAACCGGGGATGAAGAACAGTAAGCCAACGCCACCGGACGCGACAATGTTGGTTAATGTGTCGAGTCTGTTGTTCCCCGGCCAGTCTGGTATATGCAGGGTTTTGGGGTCCACTACTTTTACAAATCCGGGTTCACCGCCTCTGGGTGATACGTCGGGT
>CAYNZI010000366.1:0-3624 GCA_964401565.1 uncultured Spongiibacteraceae bacterium | reverse complement strand
TAGTCGCGGCTTCTGCCCGGAATGCGGCTCTCCAGTGACCAGTCATATTGAAGAAATGCCCGATGCGCGGCTAATCAAGGCTGGCTCTCTGAATGACTCCTCCTGGCTGAAAATTGATTCCAGCTTCTGGAAGGATACGGCTCAGGAATGGTCCCCGGTTGATGATGGCTGCCCCAGCTTCCCCAAAAACCCTCAAAGGTGAGTATTAAGTCGCTCGAGAAGACATTGGACAACTGCGTTGTGCGGGATCTGCGCGAGAAACTAGTCCTTCTATAGCAAGTGACAGCGACCCCTGATCGGGATAATCGATTTTCGATCGTCGATTATCCCGCCAAATTTCCCAGAATAAGGGCAACCGTTCTTCTTGTATTCAACGAATAGCGATTGGGTTAATCACCATCTGCACGGCGCCTTCAAATTTGGGAATACCGAGCACAAACAGGAATTCAGATACGTTATCGGCAATCAATTCGTTCGTCTGAATATTTTCCAGAATATGCACACCATGCTTCGCCAGTAAAATTCCGTGCGAAGGAAACACCTGTTCGGGATCTGGGTTAGGAATTGCGTCTAGTGCCCAATTGTCGGCCCCAACCGCCACCACCCCCAGGCTCGCAAGATACTCGGCACCGCCAATATCCAACCCGGGCTCACCAGCGAGAAATGCCTCAGGGTCTTTTGCTGCCATCGCCTGCCAGCCGGTATGCAAAATCACGACGTCTCCCTTACCAATACTCACTCCCTGCGCATTGGCAGCCCCGCGAATTTGGGCCTCATCAAACGCGGTACCAGCAGGCAACAACTCCTTGCCACCAAGAAACTTCACCATATCCAGCAACACACCACGTGTAACGATAGCCGGAATCTCATGCGTTCCGTATTTCTTCGCGCCCGACGGTGAAAATATGTCGGCTGCGGCCGCGCCGTTATAGTAGCGATGACCTATCCCGAAGTGTGCAAAGCCGTCAATTTGTGTGCCTATGCCCAACCACGTGGCCAGATAATCATCGTGTGATGTACCCTGTGATTTGCCCAGAGGCGGGCTGATTTCATCGCCATGGGGGTACATAATGAGATTAAAACTGCGGTGTCCGTAGGCTGGCGTGTCACGCCCCGTCACTCCGCCCAGCTCGTAGACCTTACCCCGGGTCACCAGTTTAACGGCCTGCATAACACCCTCAGCGCTGAGGTTATTCAACGCGCCAATCGTATCAGATTCACCATATTTGGAGGGATACCAAGCTGCCTCCTGCGCTAACGCTACAGAGCCCGCTAAAACCGTACACAACACGCCCGCTACAAACATCCCTGCCAAACTACGAATCGATAACATTTATTATTCTCCAGTAACGTAAAAATATACCCCAAATTCAAACGAAGCCGCCAGCTTTGACGGCCAACGGATAGCCTGGCGCCTACCTCTCGTCTCTTATCCACCTTTATTACGCTGCATCCGAACGAGAGATGGTCCCTTTTTTTCTGACCCAAGATATAACAATCAAACCATAACACAAACATGTAGCACATCATTTTCGCTAAGCCATATTTCCCGCTCCCAGAGCACCTGGATGTAACCTCCAAATATATAGCTCGATAATCCCCAGTAATAATGCCCGTGATTCCACCTAAAAAGCACGAGGCATTAACCAATCGAGAAGATGTTCTCAGCAACGATTTCTTTATCAACTTAACCGAAATGAGCTGCAGATGGAAAGACGCGGGAACAACCTTCACAAGGTCGTTGATCGGAGACAGGGCAGTCTTTCACTTCATCTACATCTACATCTACATCGTATTCTGCCGGCATAAAGTGATTATTTAGCTGGCTGCGTATGACATACCGCCGTCAATTTTAATAATGGCGCCATTGGTAAAACTGGACGCATCACTGGCTAGATACAACGCCGCCCCCACAATTTCTTCCGCATTACCCGCACGTTGCATTGGAATAGTTTTTTCAAAAACTTTTGACATGGCTTCCATATCCCATGCTTTCGATATATCCGTAAGAAAAGGACCGGGCAAAATACAGTTCGTTCGTACTTTAGGACCCAAGGCGTGTGCCAATCCTGACGTCAACGCGTTCACGCCCGATTTCGCTGCCCCGTAAGGAATTTCTTTTGCACCGGGCATCAAAGACGAGGTGCTGCTTACATTGATAATTGAGCCCCCATCCCCCGCTGCCATACGCTCACCTATGACCGCCGACAAACGATAGGGACCTGCGAGGTTAACACCAATTACTTTATCAAATAATTCCCTGCTAACTGAACTCAATTTGTCGTAGAGAGGAGACATTCCAGCATTATTGACTAACACATCAACTTTTCCGTACTCGTCATACGCTGCATCGACAAGGGCATCACAGGCATCCCAATCAGCTACATGACAGGGAACACCGATACAGGCAGTGCCTATATTATCGCGAATGGCTGCGGCGACAGCCGTACATGCCTCAGCTTTACGGCTACTGACAACCAGGCTCGCACCGGCTTGCGCAAACGCCTTTGCCATTTCGAGCCCCATGCCGCGGGTACCACCAGTGATAACAATCACTTTGTCACTCAAATCGAAATGTCGCGCTGTCTTTTCAATATTCATACTAGCCTCTTATGCATTGCGAATCGTTAAACCACCATCGACAGGTATCGCTGTTCCGGTAATAAAGCTGGCACTCGGCAGCACCAAACTCAATGTAATTTGTGCGACTTCCTCAGGGATACCATAGCGACGTAACGCCGTACGTCTGTTGGCAAATATTTCCTTACTCGCATCGGGAATTCCTGCTGTAATACCCGTATGGATAGGTCCCGGACAAATACAATTAACCGTAATACCTTGTTTGCCAAGTTCAACAGCCATCGCTCTTGTCAAACCTACAGACGCATGTTTTGCCGCCACATACGGGCTGTTATAGGACGTTGCCCCCAACGCTTCAGTAGAGGCTATATTGACAATTCTCGGGTGATCAGCCACTGCAAGGTAAGGCAGCGCCGCTCGAACAGCCCACTGTTGGGCGCTTGCCATCACCGCAATAGATTTATCCCAAGTACTGTCATAGTGATCATCTGTAAGTAATGTCGGAATAGCAATGCCGGCATTATTAATCAATATATCAATACCACCAAAATGCTCTGCTGTGCGTGTTATCGCAGCGACTACATCTGACTGAACAGAACAATCGGCGGTAATGGCCAACACATCACCGCCAGCGTCGCGAATCTCTTTTGCGACTACATCTAATGCTACGGTGTTGATATCAATTATCGCCACCCGCGCCCCTTCATCAACAAATAAATGCGCAGTCGCCCGCCCCATACCACTGGCGGCGCCGGTCACAATCGCGACCTTACCGGCAATAGACCGGGACAACGTTGATAATCTTTTCATAGCGAATGACTCCTTGGGCTTCTAACACCAATACAGTGGTGAGTTGTTATTGACTGGATTTCACCAGCGACGAGTAAACCAGCTTTTCACTGCGTGCGTGAAGTCCTCGAGAATAGGGCAAAGCCATATTCTGGATCATACCAACGAAAACCAGATCCTCAACCGGGTCAACCCAAAACCAGGTTCCAGCATCTCCCCACCACCAATAACTACCCACTGACATACCTGCATTTT
>CAYNZI010000365.1:0-3635 GCA_964401565.1 uncultured Spongiibacteraceae bacterium | reverse complement strand
GGGGATAATCAAGCGCCAGCTCTGCAAGAACGTCTTCAGCTGTCGATGCCGCCCCCTTGGGCGTTTTTTTAATAACGGGCAGTTCCAGCTTCTCGAATAAAATGTGCCCCAGCTGTTTGGGAGAACTCAAATTAAAGGCCTCTCCGGCCAATTCGTGAGCCTCTTTTTCTAGTTGCTGCAACCGTATTCCCAGCGCGGCACTCTGTTTCGTCAATAGATCTCTGCTGACCAATGCACCATTGCGCTCGATTCGCGACAAAACAGGAACCAACGGCAACTCGATTGACTGGAACACCGACTTTAAAGATTCTATTGCCTCCAGCTGTGGCCACAACACTTCATGTAGCTGCAATGTAATGTCGGCATCTTCGGCCGCATAAGGTCCCGCTTGTTCCAGCTGAATTTGATTGAACGTCAGTTGCTTCGCACCTTTTCCGGCAATGTCTTCGAACTTAATGGTTCCTACATCGAGATATTTTCTAGCCAAACTATCCATATCGTGGCGTGTAGCGGTACTGTTGAGCACATAAGACTCCAGCATGGTATCGAAGTGGATACCATTCAACTCAATACCGTGATTAGCTAAGACATTGCGATCGTATTTAAGATTTTGACCGACTTTAGCCCGAGAAGAGTCTTCCAGTAATGGTTTCAATTGCGACAGCACCCAGCCTTCATCGAGTTGCTGTTCGACACCCACATAATCATGGCCAAAGGGCACATAGGCAGCACTACCCGCCTCCACAGCAAACGAAACACCCACTACCCTTGCCTCCATATAGTTCAAGCTAGTGGTTTCTGTATCAAAAGAGAAATAGGGCGCCGCCTTCAGCTTTTCGAGCCAACGGGAAAAATCTTGCTCTGTCAGTACCAGCTGATAGTCCCTGCTTTTTGCTTGCATCGGGACGTCAGTAACCACATCACTCGAGGGGGTTGCTACAGGAGCAGGAAGCCCACTGCCTCCTTTTTCCAATTCTTCAACCCAGGATTTAAATTCCATATCCTCGAAATAAGTAAGTAGTAACTTACTGTCAGGATCAGTCATAGAGAGCTTTTCTATGGACTCAGGTAGCTCAACATCAAGTTTTATCGTAGCGAGCTCGTAGGAAAGATAAGCAGACTCTTTTTCCTTTTCCAATTTGGATGACAACGTTTTGGCACCCCGAATTGGCAATCCCGGGACTTTATCTAGATTGGCAAAAATTTCATCAATACTACCGATACCCTGTAATAACCCCAGTGCGGTTTTCTCTCCAACGCCTGCAACACCTGGAATGTTATCAACTTTATCGCCAATCAGCGCCAGGTAATCAATGATCAATGAAGGCGGGACACCAAATTTATCAAGCACTCCCTTTTCATCCATGACGGTGTTATTCATGGTGTTGACCAGGGTGATGTGTTTGTTAACCAGCTGAGCCATATCCTTATCACCGGTCGAAACAATCACATCGAGACCTTGTTCCGTCGCCTGCCTGGCATAGGTTCCAATGACATCGTCTGCCTCTACACCATCAATAATAATTAACGGCAATCCCATCGCTTTAATGATGTTGTGGATGGGCTCAATTTGCTCTCGCAAGTCATCAGGCATTGGAGGCCTATGGGCCTTATATTCCGGATAGATATCGTCACGGAAAGTTTTCCCCTTGGCATCAAAAATAACGACCGAGGGGCTGCCGGGATGGTCTTTTAGCAATCTCCGAATCATATTGACGACGCCTTTCACCGCGCCTGTCGCATGACCTTTAGAGTTAGTGAGTGGCGGCAAGGCATGATAAGCCCGATATAGATACGAGGATCCGTCGACCAATACGATGGGCGCTGCGCTGTTTTCAGTCATATAAATGCAGTTCTTAAGTTGATGTACTGGATAGAGGATAGGTTGTAAACATACGCATTATCTCCGCCGTGATTATTGCAAGCAAGCGGACATGCCTATAGAAAGATAACATCTCATCATTGACGACTCCTCGGCCTTTGCCATCAACTTTGTACGATTCCATGGAGACACCTAAAAAAGTAACAAAAAATCAGTAACAATTTCAATTATTGTTACTTTTTACACATTTTGTTACTTTATTTTTTATTCAATTAAATCAACTATTTATATATATAATTCGACAAAACAGCCAAAGTATTTGTCACAAATTAACGAATAAGTAACACTTGTCATGCATACAGCCTAGACGAATCAAAAATATATGTTACTATTTATCCCATAAAGGTAACAAAATTACACATTTAGAAAAATATCACTTATGTAACACCACTAAATCATCAAATAGGAGAAAAAAATGAAAAATGTAGCAGTTCTGGCAGTCGTTCTGGGATTTCTCAGCGGCGTAGCGCATGCTGAAGAGTCGCCCGCACTGATTTTGGCAATGAGTAGCAGTCCAGCCATCGTCTGGTCAAAGCCGGCATCAACAATCAACCATACGGATCTTGCAGAACTTGTTGAGCTGAAAATGGCAGCATCCGCTGAACTGATTTCTATAGGTATGGCAAAACAGTTCGAAGAAAAAATTGCACAGGAATTAAAGTATGCAATTAAGTAATGGCTAATGCCCGGATCCATCTCTGGAACCGGGCTTCTTTCGTTTAACGTAAAACGACAACATCACTTTATCCCATTCTTACAACAGGCACTAAGTCAGACCATATTTATCGTTGGTAACCTGCACGCTAATCTCGAGTTGCCCGAATCGACTCATAACCAATATTGAGTTTCCCTAATTCCAATGGTGCTCGGAAAAAACCAATATAGTGCCCATTAGGATTAATAATGGCGATATTCCCACCATGTTCAACCGTATAGTTTTCACCACCACCTGGAACTTTGCTAAAAGGAATATTAAGCTGAGTTGCAAAGCGATGTAAATCCAGGAATTCTCCAGTTACACCCAGAAACTTTGGATTAAAATACTTCACGTAATCGAAAAGTTTTTCCGGTGTATCACGACCAGGATCAACGCTGACCAGAATAATTTGCAGATCCTCTGTCATGCCTGCCTCCTGCTGCCCTTGATAGAAACGGTTAAGCAACGCCAACGTTGTAGGGCAAACATCCGGACAAAAAGTAAAACCAAAGAAAACCAGCGACCATTTGCCCTGCAAGTTTTCCGGCAAGAACGGCTTGTTATTGGCGTCGATCAACGAGAATGACTTAAATGACCTCGGGTTATCAAACAGAAAAGTCCCCTTGGCTTTTAATTCGGCATCGCTAAGAATTTGAGGCCGAGTTAATCCGTGGATAAAGACACTCAGTATCACCGCGATGAACAAAAGAACGATACCGACGGTTTTATAAATACTACGCTTTTGTGTTGGCTGTACGTCATTTTTTACAGGGTTTGTCATAAGAATGTCACCCTCTTACTAATAGCGTGGGAGAAACGTAGTGATCAATTAGCATGATCATATAAATTGCCATCAAATAGATAATGGAAAATTTGAACGTCTGCATCGGTGCTTTTGGATTGCCTCTCATTATTTGAATCGACCAATACAAATGGATGATCCCAAGCGTTACAGCACCCGCCAAGTATAATAGACCCGACATACCTGTAGCAAAGGGCAGCAAGCTGGCAGCAATTAGAATGAAGGTATACAACAATATATGCAGCGAGGTGTAT
>CAYNZI010000364.1:0-3635 GCA_964401565.1 uncultured Spongiibacteraceae bacterium | reverse complement strand
CTGTGGTTTGTAGTGCTGCTGATGAACATTAGCGACGTACCTGCGGCGATTGCATTAATCGTTGATAACGCGTTTACAAGTACAGCCGCGCAGGGTGGCTTTGCCGGCGCCGGAATCATGCTCGCCATTCAATTTGGTGTGGCGCGTGGTGTGTTTTCTAACGAAGCGGGTTTGGGCAGTGCGGCAATTGCTCACGCCGCGGCCCAAACAGATGACCCAGTAAAGCAGGGCACCATCGCTATGCTAGGGACATTTATAGACACCTTGGTTGTGTGTACGGTAACGGGTCTGGTTATTGTGTTGACGGGTGTCTGGACGACCGGTGAGGGTGGGGCTTCGTTAACAGCCGCGGCGTTTGCTTCGCAACTTCCCTATGGCGATGTGATGGTTTCTGTAGGTTTGTGCGTGTTCGCGTTTACCACCGTGTTGGGATGGAGCTATTACGGCGAGCGTTGTGCGGTCTACTTGTTTGGTGCTCGTGCGGTCATTCCGTTCAGAGTGCTATGGATATTGGCTATTCCTCTTGGCGCTATGGCTCAACTCAATTTTATCTGGCTGTTATCAGACACGTTGAACGCATTGATGGCGGTGCCCAATCTAATCGCATTATTGTTGCTAAGCCCTGTCGTGTTTAAATTAACGAGGGAAGCGCTGAAAAAGAAGTAGCAATCTAACTAGGTTCAGCGGCCCGAGTCAGTGTGGGTTCTTGTTACTCTTGCGGTAACGGACGTGAATAGCTCATAACTGATAGTTTCAGCCCATTGAGCTACTTCTTCCACCATTAGCAGTTGGCCATTACTGTCATTTCCCCACAGAATCACCTCGTCTCCCACCGAGACCGGCCCGGATTGGCTAACATCAATAGTGATCAAGTCCATTGATACGGCACCGACCAGTGTTGCGCGGTCACCATTGATTAATACCGGTGTCCCGTTACTGGCGTGTCGCGGATAGCCGTCACCATAGCCAATACCAACCGTAGCGATAATACTGTCCGACTGAGCCGTCCAGCGAGAATTGTAACCCACGCTGTCTCCTGATTTAACGAGGCGAGTAGCGAGTACTTTACTTGATAGCGTCATCACTGGCTGTAAATGAACCGGATACAGTTGCTGCGAGTCTCCGGGCAGGGGATTCGCCCCATACAACATAATACCTGGCCTAACCCAATTTTTGTGTGAGTGTGGGTGTTTGATGATGGCCGCGGAATTAGCCAGGCTTTGTGGCGCAGCGCAGCCTGAAGTAATCTGTTCAAACAGGGTTTGTTGCTGCTGGGTTTGCTGACTGTTGTCAGCTTCCGAACTGCTGAAATGGGTCATGGAGAATATTTCTCCAGTATTTGGCGAGCAACTAAGCGGCTGTTGATAATGTTGAAAATCATCGGCAGACAGACCTAGGCGATGCATGCCACTGTCAACTTTCAGCCAGATATTTATTGGGGTTGGCAATGTGGCCGACAGTAAGTCGTCGGCCTGAATACCACTATGGATAACGAGATCAATCGACAGCCTAGAGCATTCCATCAGGTCCGCTGACGTGAGTGCGCCGGCCAAAACCAAAATACGTTGCTCAATACCGCTTGCTCGTAGTTTAAGGGCTTCTTCAACTCGCGCAACCGCAAGCCCATCAGCTGTGTCGAGAGTGGCTGCAACCTCAATTAATCCATGTCCATAGGCATCGGCTTTCACCATTGCCATGACATAGGCGTCGGGCGCCAACTGTTTTACTTGGTGCAGATTGTGGCGAATGGCATTGAGGTTAATAGAGGCTGTCGTGGTGTGCATGGTGTTTATCGCTTATAGGTCGAGGTGATTGTACATGAGTTGCTGTCGATGCGAGCGTATACCCACGAGAAAAACATTTTCATAGCGGCGCTTGGAAAATACTTGTGCACGTCTTGTTTAGGCTTAATATAGCGCCCTTATTCACTATCGTCCCGGGTCAAGTATGCAAACCGCTACACTGCAAAACAAATTAATGACGCTTAGAAATAATCGACTGTTCGAATTGTTTGTTGTGTCAGTCATTATTTTTTCCGCCTTGGTGGTGGGTGTTAAGACCTATGATATTTCACCGACAATGCTAACGGTCATTTCTTGGTTGGATATGGCGGTCACGCTGTTTTTCTTTCTGGAAATTGCCATTCGCTTCCTGGCAGAAGAGAGAAAGCGGCGCTTTTTCTTAAATGGTTGGAATGTGTTCGACTCGCTGATTGTCATAATAAGCCTGGTACCCATAGAAAATGGCGAGATGGCTCTCGTCGGGCGATTGGTGCGAATATTCAGGGTTCTCCGAATGGTCTCGGTTGTGCCCGAGTTGCGAGAATTGCTCAATTCACTATTCGCAGCACTGCCTAAATTGGGTTACGTTGTATTGCTGATGTTCATTATTTTCTATATTTACGGCGCATTCGGGGCGATGTTGTTTAGTCAAATTAACCCGGAATTATGGGGTGATATCAGTATTTCGATGTTGACCTTGTTCAGGGTGATGACATTTGAGGACTGGACTGACGTCATGTACGAAACCATGGATATCTACCCCTTAAGTTGGCTTTATTTCCTGAGTTTTATATTCTTGACGGCATTTGCATTTCTTAACATGGTCATCGGTATTGTGGTGAGTGTCGTTGAAGAAGAGCACCAGCGGATGAAGCAAGAGACGAATCCCGAGCCGACGATTACCGATTTGCATAACGAAATTGTGCAATTGCGCAATCTCTTGGTCGACCGACAATAGTTCTGAGAATTGTGCTTCTGCCATTCACTTTGTATAGTGCGTATTAACTCATCAATGGTGTCTACCTTATGCCTTCAGGTTTTGGGAAAAAACTGGTTATAGCCATCTCCTCGCGAGCTTTGTTTGATCTCGACGAGAGTCACCAGATCTACAAAGATGAGGGGCTGGACGCGTATGCCCGATACCAGATCGATCGCGAGGACGATATATTAAGGCCGGGAGAGGCTTTTCCTATGGTGCAGAAGCTGCTGCGTATTAATGAGCGCCTCGGTGGAGAACCCAGAGTAGAGGTTTTATTGCTATCTAGAAATAGTGCCGATACGGGACTTCGAGTATTTAATTCTATTGAGCACTATGGGCTTAATATTACCCGTGCGGCCTTCAGTGGCGGTGAGAGTCCTTATCGCTATGTCTCAGCATTTGGTTGCCATTTGTTTTTGTCCACCGATGCAGAAGACGTAAGGTCAGCATTGGAAAATGGGGTGGCTGCTGCCACGTTGATGTCGTCTTCTTCCCCGCAGGAGGGAAGTGATTCAACGTTAAAATTTGCTTTTGATGGTGATGCGGTTTTGTTTTCCGATGAATCGGAGCAAATCTACAAAAGTCAGGGCTTGGATGCCTTTACCGAGAATGAGAAATCAGCGGCCAGAGAGCCAATGAGTGGTGGTCCATTCAAGGCGTTCCTCTCGGCGTTACATGGTTTACAGTCAGAGTTTCCGCCGCGTGAATCACCCATTCGCACGGCTTTGGTTACCGCGCGCTCTGCTCCCGCTCACGAGCGTGTTATTCGAACGCTTAGAGCCTGGAATATTCGAATTGACGAGTCATTGTTTCTGGGGGGTTTAGATAAGACTGCATTCCTACAGGCATATGGAGCGGACGTTTTCTTTGACGAT
>CAYNZI010000363.1:0-3639 GCA_964401565.1 uncultured Spongiibacteraceae bacterium | reverse complement strand
TGTTTCAAACCGGGATTTCCCGGTGCCATCCAAATTAATAGAGACAGTGATTTGGGTCTCAAGGGTATTACGGCTAATGGTGGCTTTACGCTCCGCCATGCGGTTCTCCAAACTAAGTGTACGAATATAGAGTTTTAATGCTCCGCAGCTTTCCTGCGGCAAATTGGGTATTATAAAAAAACCGCACACGCTTTACATCCATTCATATGGATATGCCGACAAAAAGCCACGATAAATCGATACTAAATGACCTCCAAACCCAAACATCGACTAAAACACGACGAAATCGACATCAGTAAGCGCGTACTTGACTGGTTCGAACACTCTGGGCGCAAAGACTTACCCTGGCAAAAAGACATCAATCCTTACCGTGTTTGGGTTTCAGAAATCATGCTACAGCAGACTCAGGTCAGTACCGTTATACCCTACTTCCAAAAATTTATGCTGGAGTTTCCAGGTATTGATGCGCTGGCAACCGCCAGCGACGACCAAGTCATGCACCTGTGGACCGGTCTCGGGTATTATTCTCGCGCTCGAAATTTACACAAAACTGCAAAGATAGTTTACCAACAACACTTAGGCATCTTCCCCGATACGATAGAGGGCTTGATGGATCTTCCTGGTATAGGACGATCCACTGCTGGGGCTATTGTCTCAATAGCCCACCAAAAACCGGCAGCCATTCTCGATGGTAACGTCAAACGTGTACTCGCACGATATCAAGCGATCGAAGGATGGCCCGGAAAAACAACCGTACTGCGAGAACTATGGCAGCTGGCAGAAACCTGCACCCCCTCTATACAGGTTGCCGATTACAGCCAGGCAATGATGGACCTTGGCGCTACCATTTGTACACGCTCCAAACCCGCCTGTACGCTTTGCCCTCTGAACCATGGCTGCGCGGCCCGCCAACAGGGGAACACCGGTGACTACCCCGGTAAAAAACCTAAGAAAGAAATGCCCATTAAGCCTACCCGAATGCTTTTGATTAAAAATCAAGACAATGAGATTCTGTTGGAAAAACGCCCTCCAAGCGGCATATGGGGAGGACTGTGGGTATTTCCACAAACTGACACCGATAGCGATATCAATCAATATTGCCTCGACAATTACGGACTCGAGACCTCCAGCATCGAGCACTGGCAAACATATCGCCACACCTTCAGTCACTACCACCTAGACATTAGCCCTGTAGTCATCCAACTGCAGAAAGAGTATCGGCCCCCAATGCACATCTCGGAAGCAAACCGAATGCTCTGGTACAACATCATCCAACCGCCTAAAATTGGCCTCGCTGCTCCCATTAAAAAACTCATCGACAAGCTGTCGATTTCTGAACAGACTTAAACGCATGACCCCGAACTCATCTGGAAAAACTATGTCACGCACCGTTTTTTGCAAGAAATACCAACAAGAAATGCCCGGCCTGGACGCACCTCCATACCCGGGACCTAAAGGCCAGAATATTTACGACACCGTATCCCTGCAGGCATGGGCTGAATGGCAAGCGCATCAGACCATGCTTATCAACGAACGTCAGCTCAATATGATGGAGCCAGAAGCGCGTAAATTCCTGCAACTGGAGATGGATAAGTTTATGTCAGGCGAGGACTACGCCAAGGCAGACGGCTTTGTACCCCAAGATGATCCAAGCAAGTCGTGAAAACGTGACTTCCACGTCTTGACTCTACGCGCCTGAACCTGTTTAATACGCGCCTCTTGCAGATCAAGCCTTGCAAGAACTGCCCGGTTAGCTCAGTCGGTAGAGCAGGGGATTGAAAATCCCCGTGTCCGTGGTTCGATTCCGCGACCGGGCACCATTACATAAATTGATACTGTCCAGTATCGTCCTAGAAGCCTCGCATTGCGGGGATTTTTTGTATATTCTGCTTCCCACAAGCAAAAATCTATCGAATTGCAGACGACAAAGTCCGATTACCTTTGCTTGTTAGCTGTATTTGGCGCGATCACACCTCATAAATGACGTAGAAAAATATACCTACACCAACAGCCATTATTATTGGGGCCAATATTGTACGAGTTTTGGCTTCCAAATTAATCTTTGGCTCGTGACGAACAACTTTACTTGCGAGCCATAAAACGGGAAAGCCACACGCAAGCAACGCCGATACACCCTGAATGCCAGTGCGGCCAGGAAAACTAATTTCTCCGGCGAATGCACCAGCAACGAAATACACTAGAAAAACAACAGGTATTAAATATAAGACCAATGCTTTTTTAGGTGTTGTAACTTCATCCATACTCATATTCTCTGGAGACAGCTAACGTCGCATTTAGCAGGAGTGACGTTTTTTTCGCGTCCTTGTTGAATTGCCTTGTTAGATTTAGTGATTCACCGTATCAGAGAAAACATAGATCACTACAACACCTGAAATAATTAATGCTATACCAACAATTGCAGGGGCATCCGGTATTTGTTTGTATAGCAGCGCACCTACTATTGCAATCAGTACGATACCAACACCAGACCAAACTGCGTATGTAATACCAATAGGTATGGTGCGCAATACAAGAGTCATGAAATAAAATGCTACGCCATATCCAATAATTACAATTAGACTTGGAAATAATTTTGTGAATTCAGCCGATGCTTTCAAAGCACTAGTTGCCGCAACTTCTGCAATTATCGCTATAGCTAAATAAAGATATACCATTTACTTCTCTCTATAAAATATAATCGGGATAGGGAGACGCCTCTCCCCCCACACCACCGGGCATACGGATCACGTACCACGGCGGTTCGGTAACATTCCACCAGCTCCGGTATGCCAAGCCCTCTAAAGTACTTATTCGGGAGGGCTCGGTAAAGTCCGGGACTGCCACTTAAACGCCAAGGGCCGTGAGCAGACTTTCCATACCAACCATCTATCGACTCCCCGTTTACGCATCTGGCGATAGCCAGAGCGACCCCACTGCTTGTAAATATAACAGCGTAGCTTGCGTCGAATCCACTTGTCGAGATCTCTCAACCGCGATTTGACTTCAGCATACCCAAAGTAGCCTTTCCATCCAAGTATATAACGGCGTAAATCCTCCGCTATCTGTAAGATGGTTCGGCCCCGGGTTCTCAGGGTAATCTCTCGCACTCGACGTTTAAATTGCTTGAGGGATTTCTCACTCACCTTTCTTCGCTTTGACCTGCTCCCACGAGTAAACGTAAAACCAAGAAAGCTACGATGCCAAGGGCAATCAACCGCGCTCTTTTGCGTATTCACTGTTAACTTAAGCTGGCCTGCACGTTCGCTTTTGACATAAATATTACAGTCATCGGCATAGCGTACAAATTTATGGCCACGCTTTTCCAGTTCTTTATCCAAGTCATCCAATAACAAATTTTCTAACAAGGGCAAGAGAGGGCCGCCTTGCGGCGTACCTTCTTCTGCCGACTGCCAGCCCTGCTCATCTAAACTTCCGACCTTCAGGTATTTGTTAATCCGCTTAAGAACACGCTTGTCTTCTACTCGCTGTTTCACACGATGCATAAGCTTATCGTGATTAACGCGATCGAAGAACTTTTCCAGATCCATATCGACTACCCATGAGTAACCGTCGTTAGCGTAGTACTTCTCCTGGGAAATGAAAAAGGCAAGAGTACCAAAGTTGAATAAAATCAATGCT
>CAYNZI010000362.1:0-3644 GCA_964401565.1 uncultured Spongiibacteraceae bacterium | reverse complement strand
ATATTCACACTCCCCACTAAACTTAATATCGCACACGCTTTACTGGCCGAAATATTGTCTTCGAACGCCTCATAGAGCGCGATAACCCCGAGATAGAGGAAAAACAAAATCAATACCGACGTTAACCTAGCATCCCAAACCCAATAGGTTCCCCATGTTGGCTTGCCCCACAGAGAACCACTGAGCAATGCGATGAACGTCATCCCTGCGCCAATCGGTGCGCAGCACTTCATCACCACCTCAGCCAACTTCATCTTCCAAATCAGTGTAATACCGGCGGCAATGGCCATAACCATATAACCCGACATTGCCACAAACACCGAGGGAACATGAATAAAGATAATACGGTAGCTATTGCCCTGGCGAAAATCGATCGGTGCTATAGCCAATCCCCAAACCGAACCTACCAGCACTAATGACACGGCCACCACGGCAACCCATGGCATCCACTGGCCACTAATCTGGTAGTACCAGCGCGGCGAGCCCATCTTATGAAAAAAGGTCCACATAGTTGTTTAGTCAGCCCAATTGAACAGACGGGCATTATACAAGAAAGCTACTGTATCGGTAGCCAATAGCTTGATTATTCGTTTGTTCCTGCAAGGGAATGCGGCACCGTGTCACGAAATCAGTTTGCTTGACCTGAATCAATGCCATTTAGGGGGTAGCGAACTAGGGTTAAATTTGTAGAATTCACTATTAAATCTGCTAATCGCGAAATCACGAAGGAATAACGAATGGAAAATCAAACAAACCAAGACAATAAGACCATGAAGCAAGTTGGATTGGTCGTCGCAATGTTGGTTGGATTAGCATTGGGATTAATGGTCGTGGTAGCGATTGTCACCTGACAATCGACGAACTGAACCCCGCTTTCCGTCAGCACGCATACTAATTATCGACGCTTATGCGCACACTCGCGGCAATTGCCAGAGGCGCCAGTGTCGCGGCAAGCGCCAGTAACGCCCCCAATACAGCCAGAGGCCCTATATAGTTAAACCCGTCGACTGCAGCCTTTACTGTTCCCACTCCGAAAATTAACACCGGAACGTAAAGCGGCAAAATGATCAGCGACAAAAGCAGCCCCCCTTTTCGCAAGCCAACGGTCAAACCCGCACCAATCGCACCAATAAAACTCAAGCTGGCCGTACCAACAGCCATCGCCAGCATCATCGCGACCGTCCCGGATGCGGGGAGCTGCAACAACAACGCCAGTAGCGGTGACAAGATTGTCAACGGAAACCCGGTTAGCAACCAATGTGCCAGCGTTTTTGCCAGTACTTGCAGATAAAGCGACGACGGACTTAACAGCATCAACTCCAAACTGCCGTCGTCAAAATCACTACGAAACAGGGTATCACTCGATAACAGACAGGCCAACAGAGCGACGACCCACATAATACCTGGGGCCAATATCGCCAGCTGCTTAGGATCGGGCCCTATCCCCATTGGAAACAACGAACAAACAATAAGAAAAAATGCCAACGGGTTAAAGAAATCACTTCGTCGACGAAAAGCCAACAATAAATCACGGCGTAAAGTGGCTACAAAACCGGTACCGGTTGGTTTATAGGTTGTCACTAGGTATCTCCCAAGACGACACGCGTAATCGCATGATCGATATTCAACTCATGGTGTGTCGTGAGAACAACAGCGCCACCTGCATTTGCGTAATCGGCGATCCACGACTCCAATTCTAAAACCCCTTGCTTATCAATGGCCGTAAAAGGCTCATCCAGAATCCATATCGTTGATTGGCCAAGAAACAATCTAGCTAGCGCTACTCGTCGTTGCTGACCCGCCGATAGCGTAAAACAAGCCGTATCTTCGTAACCGTAGAGTCCTACTTTGTCCAAAGCTGCCATCACCAGAACCGTCGCCGTATCATCAACAAGACCTCGCAACGCTGCATGCCACATTAAATTTTCACGCGGGGTTAACACCGCTTTTACTCCCGAACTATGCCCGAGGTATGTTAACTCCGCCAAATACTCAGCCTTCGCCAGAGAAACTGCCTTACCTCTCCACTGCAATTCCCCTGTATAACGCGACGAAAGACCACTTAAAATCCGCAACAGACTGGTCTTACCACTACCATTAGGCCCTTCAATTTGATAAATCTGGCCCTCCTCGACATGGATATTCAGCCGATCAACCAGACATCGACCGGACCTTTCGCAACATAGGTCAATTGTTTGAAGTAACGAACTCACGTAATTATTTAGCCTTCTCTCGTCTAATCATTCAAATAGCGGCAAAGTTATTGGTAATGCGGCCGCTACCCTAAAAATGCAACCATTCTTTCGCTTAACTGACAGCATTAACGTCATTTACAATTATTGTCGCAATGGTTGTTTCCGCTCATACCATAAGGCCGCTATTATAACCATAATTGTGCGCCGCGCCCTATGACCGTGTCATCGGGTTACTTTATCCAGCAAATTATCTCCCATCTTGTTTTACAGGCGGGAATTTTGCATCAACAGACGACACCGCCAACAATGAAAGCAAATACTGATTCATTGATCAATCAACCAGTACCACTTAAACCACTTAGCGGCAATCAGCTAATTGCAGCGGCAAAGTCCGGTGTTATTGATGCTATTGTCACATCCAATATCCGACTCGCCGCACCCACCAGCTCAGGCGACGAACAATTCAAAATTAATATCAACATCGCGAGTCAGAGCTTTGAACTGACAACTAACGCCCCTATCGCTACCGGAAGCCGCATTCAAATAGCGATTGCACAGAATAACCTGGCGACCATACTCGCCATTGCGAGCCCTGCAAGCGGCGGCGGACCGGGAAGCACCTCATCTACAGATCGCGTCGCGGTAAATCTCACAGGAATTCCTCTCTCAACATCGCCCCCCCTGTCACAGAACCCACTGACAAGTGCACCCGCTACAGTCTCCAGCCCGCTGTTAAGCCCATCTAGCAAAAACCGATCAATCATTGAGCAGGGACTACGCCAGACCCTACCACAACAGCAACCCCTCAAAACCCTGCTGCCTTTGCTACTAAAAATCGCCCAGCAGCCACCGACGAGCTGGCCAAAAGAGCTAACCCAAAACGTCACTCACCTGCTTAAACTATTTCCATCATCACAGCAATTACAGCAATCACCTGCTCTCAAGCAAATCATTGGTAATAGCGGTATTTTCCTTGAAGCAAAACTGGCCCAACTATCGGCAAACACCTCCCCCAACAGCAAATTGGCAACAGGCAGCCGTCAACACTTGGTCAATAGTGCGCTTGGCCAAGACTTTAAAGGACTTATGCAACGAATCATTCCACTACTGGAACATTCAATGCGTTCGCAGAATGCGGCGTCAACCGCTACAGCAACAGCAGAGAAACCATCTCTGAAGCCCTCCCTTCCCGGCACACAGCCTTTACCGGTAGCTCGCGATGAATCCACTGAGCGCTTGAAACCGAACATCCTATTCCAAACACTACCACTTGACCCCGTTATGAATAACGCCTCCAACCTCAATAACCAGGGTTCCAGCCCCGGAAAAAATGTCGATATTTTACTGCGCCAACTGAGCAGTCAACTCCTGGCCAGCCTTGCGAGAACACAATTAAATCAATTGGAAACACTCGCCACCAGACAACAGAACACACCTGACAATCAAGGG
>CAYNZI010000361.1:0-3651 GCA_964401565.1 uncultured Spongiibacteraceae bacterium | reverse complement strand
CTGGCGTACAGACAATCCCTGTTCGAATATCATTTTGGCTAATTGCGACGGGTCCTCAGCAGTAATCAACGTACGCGCATGACCCGCAGTCAAGTCCCCGCTTGCCAACATCGCCCTTACATCTTCAGGCAATCGCAACAAACGCAATGTGTTAGCCACATGGGAACGACTTTTACCAATCACCTGGGCCAAATCATTCTGGGTATAATGGTACTGGTCCATTAGCTCTCCATACCCAAGAGCCTCTTCAATGGAATTAAGATCTGCACGCTGAACATTTTCAATTATAGCGAGCTCGAGAGCTTCCTTATCATCAACCTCACGTATGATAATGGGAACTTCATGCAAACCGGCCTCTTGCGCCGCTCTCCAACGTCTTTCCCCGGCAATAATCTCATAAATATCGGGGTTTTCTTTAGTTGGTCGCACCAATAGAGGCTGCATAACCCCTTTTTCACGTATAGAATTTGCCAATTCTTCCAATTGCGAAGGATCGAAATCTCGCCGTGGATTGCTCCGGTTCGCAATAATAAACTCAACAGGTAAGCGCTTGATGCCACTTGGCTCCACGACACGCGGCCCATCAATTGGTGCCACATCTCCAATCAGCGCCGCCAGGCCTCGCCCAAGTCTGTTTGGTTTTTCAGTCATATCTTTTTCCTATGCCGCACTAAGCTGACGTTCACGACGAATTACTTCTGTTGCCAGGCGCAAATAAGCCTGGCTTCCCGCACACTGCAAATCATAAAGCAAGGCAGGTTTTCCATAAGATGGCGCCTCGGACAACCGCACATTACGCGGAATAACCGTTTTATATACCAAATCACCCATCTCACTGCGCACATCAGCAAGAACCTGCTCCGACAAATTATTGCGTCGGTCAAACATGGTCATAACGATACCTTGAACATGCAACTGCCCATTCAAGGTGCTTCTGATCTGTTCAATAGTTTGCAAAAGCTGACTGAGACCTTCAAGGGCAAAAAATTCACACTGCATAGGCACCAGCACCGCATCCGCCGCCGCCAAAGCATTAATAGTCAACAAATTCAGGGAAGGCGGGCAATCAATCAAAACATACGTTATGGCCTGACCATCAATCAGAGCATCACTCATATCAGATAGAGCCGCGCGCAAACGAAAGGCGCGATCCGCTTCATTGGCAATACTCAATTCAACCCCAAGCAAATCCATTGTCGAGGTTACCAAAGATACACCAGGAACCGAACTCGCAATCAAAGCATCAGCAATACGCGCTTCACCTACCAACACATCATATGTCGAAAGTGTCCGGTCCTGCCTTGATATCCCCATGCCCGTCGATGCATTCCCCTGCGGATCAACATCAACAATCAGCACCCTCTCGCCAATAGCGGCAAGCGCAGTAGCAAGATTGATAGTGGTCGTCGTCTTTCCAACACCACCTTTTTGATTGGCTAAAGTGAGAATTCTCGGTCCCAATCTCGCGTCCACTTCTTACTTTTCACACCAGCAACCACGTAGCCAAAGCCCACATTGATCACACTTACACCAACAACATCTACACTACCTGAAGCCGTTCCAGACAGGAGATATCCAGAATAACACTGGAGCTATTAGTTTTACTGGGAATACTTACCATATCAAACTGCCAGTTTGCACGAGCTTTACAAAGTTCTGCACCGAATTCCGCACCTTTGTGAAAAAGTGCTCGTGTTGTATCGTTCCATAGCGGATATGAAAAACCCAACAGATTATCCAACGCCGATGTCGCACGGCTGGTGATAACGTCAACTTTCACTGAAGCTGGAAGAGTAAATTCTTCTGCCCTTCCATCATGAATATGTAATTTCAGCCCTAGTTCTCTGGAAACAGTACGTAAAAAGGATGCTTTGCGCTTATTGGATTCAACCAAATAACACGTGCGCATCCCTGGCGTAGAAGCGATTGCAATAGGAATTATTGGAAAGCCTCCCCCGCTACCAAAATCCACTATTACTAAATCATCACTTTTTATATGACCAAATAATTGCAGACTATCGTAAAAATGCCGGTGCCAAATTTCATTCAGTGTTTCACGTGAAACAAGATTTTGGATATTTTGCCATTTATGTAGCAAAATTTCGTATTTTTCTAAATCTTCAACGATGGAAGCAAGCGGGCGCTCAAAATCAATCTTCAATTCTTCGAGCTGACCTATATGAACAGATCGCAACATATCAGGACACATGCCTTTGAGGTGCTCTTGGAGAGCCTCTTTTAATAGCTGACAATATTAACAAGATAGCAGCGGGTGTAATGCCTTCAATTTTTTGTGCCTGTGCAATAGTATCAGGAGATGCATTAGATAATTTTTCTACAAGCTCATTCGAAAGTCCGGCAATATTAGAATAATCAACCCATAGAGGTATCGACAGCCCCTCGTCCCTCAGTACACTCGCAATATCTTGTTTTTGTCGCTCCAGATACGGAGCATATCGCGCATCAACTGCCAACTGTGCGAGGATATTTGGCTCAATACTGTCCAGTACATTCCAGACATTGATAACATCCTGAGTGCCAACCCCGGGATAAGATAACAATTCAAACGCTGAACGACGTCGCCCATCGGCATTAATAGCCAATCCGGTTTTGGCGATCTCATTGGGCGTAGCAACAAGAGATGTCAATAATTCCTTTGCATTATCAAGAGCTTGCTTCTTTGTATTAAATATACGTGCCCGCGAATCTCCCACTAGTCCCCAAGAAATACCCAATTCTGTAAGCCTTTGATCAGCATTATCTGCTCGTAAACTTAGCCTGAACTCAGCCCTGGACGTAAACATTCTATACGGTTCGCTTACGCCTCGTGTAACCAGGTCATCAATCATAACCCCGATATAGCTATTCGTACGAGACAATATTATGGGCGTTAAATTCAAAGCAGAGCGTGCCGCATTAGCGCCTGCAATCAAACCTTGCGCTGCCGCTTCCTCATACCCAGTAGTGCCGTTAATTTGCCCGGCAAGAAATAAACCAGATAAACACTTCATTTCCAGGGAATGAATAAGTCCCTGAGGGTTGATAAAATCATATTCAACCGCATAACCTGCTTGCAATATGCTTACTTTTTCAAGGCCAGGCATCGTACGTAAAAATTTTAGTTGAATTTCCTCCGGCAACGACGTCGAAACACCGTTTGGATATATCACATTATTGTCTAAACCCTCAGGTTCAAGGAACACCTGGTGACTGTCACGATCGGAAAACCGTACAATTTTATCCTCAATAGAGGGGCAATAACGGGGCCCTAAACTATCTATTTGCCCAGAATATACCGCAGAACTCTCTAGATTATCAGCAATGATTTGGTGTGTTGCAGCTATAGTTTTCGTTATATAACAAGGCACTTGATCCTGCATAATCTTAAGAGTCATCATTGAAAACGGCTCAGGCTGACTATCTCCCAATTGCTTTTCAAGAATGCTAAAATCAATAGAACTGGCGTCAAGGCGAGGGGGTGTGCCAGTTTTAAGCCGGCCCATAGCAATATTTAATCCATATAATCGCTTCGATAGACCTAAAACAGCCTTCTCCCCAATACGACCGGCAGAACTAGTGTTAGGGCCCTGATGAATGACACCATTTAAAAACGTCCCCGTTGTTAAAACGACATAACTACACGAAATTATG
>CAYNZI010000360.1:0-3667 GCA_964401565.1 uncultured Spongiibacteraceae bacterium | reverse complement strand
TGTGGCGAATGCCGATGCACTAAATCCTGCGAAAAAATCCCATGTCAGCTCGCCACACATTTGAACGGCGAAATGATTTGCCAGTTGTTCAATGTCTTCGGGGCGATAGCGTAAGGGGGGTAGGTGAACAACATCGAAGCTCAGTCGGTCGAGCAAGTCTTCTCTGAATTTTCCTTCCGCGGCCAGCTTTTGTAGATTAGCGTTTGTCGCGGCCACGATTCGAACGTCAACCGTTAATGTTTGTTGTCCGCCAAGGCGTTCGAATTCCCCATACTCAATCAGGCGTAGAAGCTTTTCCTGTACTCGCAGGGACATTGTTCCCAATTCGTCTAAAAATAGTGTGCCGCCATCCGCTCTTTCAAAGCGCCCATGGTGAATTCTAGTTGCACCGGTAAATGCACCGGGCTCATGACCAAAAAGCTCCGAGTCGAGTAATGCGTCGCTAATGGCGGCACAATTTACCTTGTTGAGTGATTGTTCCCATCGATTAGAAAGAAAATGTAGTCGCTCGGCGGCGAGTTCTTTGCCGGTTCCACGCTCACCAATAATTAATACTGAGCGATCGATAGGTGCCAGTTGCGATAAGTGATCGAGGGCCAGAGCAAGGGCGCTTGAATTACCAATGATTTCTTTGTGAGGTCTATTCATGGATATATTTTTACCATTTAATTAGTCAAAATAACACGAAAACTGGCTAAATAAACCAATTTCATTGACGGCGTATCTTGTGATTTCACCAAAAGCTATATAAAACAACAAGATATAAACTTGGCACGGAAGGTGTAACAGGTTAAGTGTGGATGTAATTGGATCAATCAAATATTTGGAGAACACCATGAACGTATCAGAAGAGAATAGCTCCGGTAATGTCACGGAGGGTGTATTTGGATTGGCCATCGCTATTTCAGGCTCACTTCTCATAGCGGCGGCATCGTTTACGCCCTGGGTTGTTGTGGTTGTGAGTTTGGCCTAAAAATCGGAGGGGATATTTCCCGCCGTCATTAACGTAAAGGAGAGACACCATGGGCATATTTTCGCGCATGACTGATATTATCAATTCGAACTTAAACGCGCTGTTAGACAGTGCGGAAGACCCCGAAAAAATGATTCGGCTTATCATTCAAGAAATGGAAGACACTTTAGTGGAGGTGCGAAGTTCATCCGCCAGAGTTATGGCCGACAGGAAAACGGCAAATAGACGGGTTCAGTACTTATTCGATGAAATGGATGAGTGGGAAACCAAGGCAAAATTGGCCATTAGTAAAGGTCGAGAGGATCTTGCTAAAGCTGCCTTGTTAGAAAAACAGGCTATTGGAGAAGAGGTTGCAGCGGTTGAATCTGAATTGACTGGACTCGATGAGCATATCGACCAGTTAAACGATGAGGTTGCACAGTTGCAGCAAAAGCTTTCCGATGCCAAAGTTAAACGCAAGACAATGGAGATGCGTACAAAAACCGTTGAGTCTCGTTTGAAAGTCAAACGCCAAATTCAGCGAGAAGCGGTTGACGAAGCCTTTGCTAAATTTGAACGCTTTGATCGCCGTATGGACAATTTGGAAGGTCAGGTAGAGGCTATGGACATGGGGCAGGAAGGAAAATCTGGTCTCGCTTCGGAAATTGATGCCCTCATGGACGATGATAAAGTGGATGAGGAGCTGTCTCGCCTTAAAGCAGAAATGCAGGTATCGGCGAATTCAGAGCAGTAGCTAGATCGTCCTCAGGATAGAAATGGGTTGGCAGGGAAGCTGTATACTGGCAGCATGATTTAATTGATTGGCTGTATTTATTAATCAACACTGGCGACGGTAAGGGCAGGTAGGCCTGATGAAAATGTTTGAATTTCTTTTTGTACCCACAATTTTATTTTTAACGGTGGTGGCGCCTATTTGGATTGTCATGCATTACGCCAACGCCAGGAAGTCTTCCCGCAGCCTCGGTGAAGATGAGCGACACGCTGTAGAAGAGCTGTTGGCTGACCTCGATACAATGACAGAGAGGATCGAGGTGCTTGAGTCGATATTGGATCACGATAGCCCGCATTGGCGTGAAAAAGGCAGAGCCCGATCACGACCTTCCGCAGCAAGCGATAAGGAGTAATTTCGAATGAGAAGACGACGTAAAGACAGGGGTAGCAGTTTTCCCAGTAAAGGAAAAATAACGCAGCGCCGACGCAAAGGCTGGGATATGAACTTATATCGCAATACCGAGAGCAAAAAAATAGCCGGTGTGTGTGCTGGTCTGGCCGACCATTTCGATGTGGCCCACTGGGTTGTTCGTTTGATATTTGTCGCTGGATTTCTTTTTACCGGTAGTTTGGCAATTTTTGCCTACGGTGCAGCCTGGTGCTTGATGGCTCCTAAGCGTGAAGAATATTCCGAGGAAGCTGTTGAGTACGATGAGCATCGAAAAGAATACAAACCGCGGTCAATGTTTCGATACAGCGAAAATGCCAGTGCGAGAATTAAGGCGGCGCAAGAGCGGCTTCGAGGCTCGATGAGTCGTATCGAAGATATGGAATCTTACGTTACTTCTCGGCAGTATAAATTGAACAAAGAATTTTCAAAACTCGCAGATTAAGAGCCCTTGCCTGCAGCCACCAGTTGGTTGCGGGCTTTTTTATCATCGATATCTTGCGATTCATTGATGGCTGTGTTTTTATTGCGCCCGCTTATCATTCACGGTGATAAGCCTAAATCTTACGTAGAAAGGAACTCACTATGAAAACTGTTAAAAAAACCTCCGAGTACACTATTTCACAACGTCGTGATAGTCGTTATGCAGTAGTTGATAGCAATAAGAAGCCGATTAACGGCGACGAAAAAGTTAAGATATTGCTGGCTGAAGAGTTGGTAAAAATCACCGCCCCAGCCCCAGCCCCAGCCTCTGAGCCTGAAGTTGAAGAAGTCGTCGAAGCTGCTGCTGAAGCTCCAGCCGATGCTGCTGAACCTGCCGCTGAGTAGTTATCCGCAATTGAAAAAGCGTTTGAATTAAACGGGGGTACGGCTATTAGTTGATGCCGGGCCGTGAAAATTTATTCGTTGAACAATGAAAAGGCCCTTGTTTCGATAAGGGCCTTTTTTGTTGCCGGACTAAATCAACAAAAGCAGAAATTAACGGATAGCTGTACTGCCTTTTATCTGTTGTGGCTTAGGTCGAATAGGCAGTTTGGAAATCAAGTCTCGATAAGAGCTGACTGGCTGTTTTCAGTCGTCTGTCTCGGAGTTAGTGGTTGTGGATGGTACTTTTCGGATGGCGGTGTTCTTGTGCCGGTCTGACAGGGGTCTTGGCACTGAGCCCGGTCGCAAGCTCGTCATGCTTGTCGGCCGCTGCGGAACTCGACCATTTTTCTGCGAAAAATTGGGACTCAAACAGTCCTCACGGAAATCCCCGACAAACATGACAAGCTTAGACGCGCCCTGACTGGGCTCAGTGCCAAGGCCCCTGCCAGCCCTACCTTTATGCCGAGTGTCTCAGATTATTTTTTTCGACGAACTCGCTTCGAGTAAAGCTGCCTATTTATAGCTATTCTCTATTCTTGGGATAGACATAGCTGCAGTTTGAAGTGGCAGAGAATGAGGTTTGGTAGTGGTCTCTATGCTGTGGCCAATCAGGCCGCGTTTTTAGCTTGTCCGTCTTTCCGGGGTAGTCGGCGAGCACTGTTCGAATC
>CAYNZI010000359.1:0-3679 GCA_964401565.1 uncultured Spongiibacteraceae bacterium | reverse complement strand
AAAATATCATCTACCGCAATGTATAGATAGTTTCAGATGTTACTTAAGGGGCAGTAGAAAGGACGGCGAGTGTTACCTGGGTTGTACTAGTTGAGCTTAGCCTTGATCAGCTTGCTGACTTCACCCATATCAGCCCGGCCCTGAAGTTTTGGCTTCAGTATGGCCATCACTTTGCCCATATCTTTCATCGACTCGGCGCCACTGCTTGCAACGGCGTCGGCAACCATTTCAGTCAGTTCTGGCTGGCTAAGTTGTGAGGGCATAAATTCCTGAATGACAGCAATTTCAGCCGCTTCAATATCGGCTAATTCAGTGCGTCCAGCATCAGTGTATTGCTGGATCGAGTCGCGACGTTGCTTGCACATCTTATCCATAACAACCAATAGTCGGTCATCACTAACGTCAATGCGTTCGTCAACTTCAATACGCTTGATTTCGGCCTGAATCAGCCTGATAGTGCTAAGGCGCTGTTTATCTTTGGCGCGCATGGCGGCCTTCATTTCTTGGTGTAATCGGGGTTTAAGCGTTTGATCGGGCATGGCTTATGACTCCTTGAATACGTTAAAGAAATTAGTGATAATCAGTGTAAACAGCCCTAGTACAGGCGCTTGTGCTTGCGAGTTTCGCGTGAAACTTTTTTAGCGTGACGCTTAACTGCAGCTGCCGCTTTACGCTTGCGAACTGACGTTGGCTTTTCATAAAATTCACGACGACGGACTTCTGCAAGTACACCGGCTTTTTCACAAGAGCGCTTAAAGCGACGCAGAGCGATATCAAATGGCTCGTTATCTTTTAGTTTAACTGAAGGCATTTACCCTTCCTTAATTACATTATTGACAGTGCACTGAATTAACAGCGTGCATGTTGCGTTGATGAAAAAGCCACCAATTGCAAGGGGCGGGCATTGTAAACGGTTGTAATTCAAATTGCAAAGCCACTTTCAGACCATTTTACTGGGCAGGTATAAGAAGGTTGATGGGCTTGATAGTGGATAATTGCCTTGTCTGGACGTATCATGCGCCGCTAATCACAACCATGTGCGCCAATCATTATGCTGACCCTGGGAATAGAAACTTCCTGTGACGAGACCGGTATCGCCCTATACGATAGTGAGCGAGGCCTGTTGGCAGATGCATTATATAGCCAAATAGAGTTACATGCCGAATACGGCGGGGTTGTACCTGAACTGGCATCTCGCGATCACATCCGAAAAACCTTGCCGCTTATTGACCAAGTTCTGGCAGAGGCTGGACGTAACAAAAAAGATATCGACGGTATTGCTTATACGGCAGGCCCCGGATTGGTTGGCGCTTTGATGGTGGGAGCAATGATCGGTCGATCTCTGGCTTTTTCACTGGGAGTGCCTGCAATAGGTGTACATCATATGGAGGGCCATCTGTTGGCGCCGATGCTGGAGTCAGCGCCGCCTTCCTTCCCGTTTATTGCCCTGCTAGTTTCCGGAGGGCATACCCAGCTGGTTCGCGTTGATGCCATTGGCGAGTATCGTTTGTTGGGTGAATCCCTCGATGATGCGGCGGGTGAGGCGTTTGATAAGGCCGCCAAAATGTTGGGCTTACCTTATCCCGGTGGGCCGCAGGTTGCTCTGCTTGCTGAGCAAGGTGACGCGGGCCGGTTTATATTTCCCCGGCCCATGGTGAAGCATCCGGGGCTTGATTTTAGCTTTAGTGGTTTGAAAACGTTTACTTTAAATACTGTTCACGACCACAGAGATGAGAACGGGAATGTTGATGACCAAACCAAGGCTGATATTGCGCATGCATTTCAGCAGGCAGTCGTAGAAACATTGGTGATTAAATGCAAACGTGCGCTGAAGCAAGAGTCACTCTCTCAATTGGTAATGGCTGGTGGCGTTAGTGCCAATCTCCAGCTTCAAAAAAGCTTAAAGGTTGCATTGAGTAAGCTCGGCGGTCAGGTATTTTATGCGCGTCAGGAATTTTGTACTGACAACGGAGCGATGATTGCCTACGCCGGTTGCCAGCGACTGTTAGCTGGTCAAAAAGAGGGGCTCGCCGTGACTGCAACACCGCGCTGGCCTATGGATCAATTGCCGCCACTCATCAATAACTGCTAAGGCTGGGTAAATGGACATCGTTTATATTCGCGATTTGAAAATTGAAACTACGATAGGAATTTACGATTGGGAGCGGGAAATAAAACAGACTGTTAGTCTTGACCTGGAGATGGCTCACGACATTAGCCGAGCGGCCGATACGGACAATATCGAAGATACACTGAATTACAAAGCCGTTGCCAAGCGGTTAATTGCCTTTGTCAGCGAAAGCGAATTTTTGTTAGTTGAGGCCATGGCTGAAAAATGTGCTCGCATTGTGTTGCAGGAGTTTGGCGTACCTTGGTTAAAGTTGCGTTTAAGTAAACCTGGTGCTGTACGAGGGTCACAGGATGTGGGTGTTATCATAGAGCGCGGTGAAAAAAACAGTTGAGGTGAAACCGGTGGCATACGTTTTTGTCAGCATAGGCAGTAATATCGATCGCTATCAGCACATTACCGCATCATTAGAGGCTTTGCGTCTCTCATTTGGGGGTCTGCTTATTTCACCCGTTTATGAAAGTGTTGCGGTGGGGTTTGAAGGTAGCAATTTCCTAAATTTGGTGGCTGGCTTTTCTTGCACTGAAAATATAGGTGAATTGTCGCGCGTATTACGCCGGATTGAGCATAACAATGGTCGCCGCCGAGATGGTCCAAAATTTGGTCCTCGGACATTAGATATCGATATTTTGACCTATGACGATTGTGTTGGCGATATTGAAGGGGTTCAATTACCCAGGGATGAAATTACTAAAAATGCCTTTGTTCTGTTGCCTTTAAGTGACATTGCTGCAGCGGCGGTACATCCCGTCGAGAAAAAATCTTACCTTGAATTGTGGCAGGCTTACGATCATTCAAGTCAAAAACTGTGGCCTGTAAATTTTGATTGGGATGGTCGAACCATTTCGCACGCAAAGCATTAACTAGTCACGTTGTTAGATTTCTGCCGCCGTCAACTGCAATTATTTGTCCGGTTATGTAGGGCGAATCCTCGATTAGAAATGCCACCGTTTTAGCAATGTCGGAACATTCTCCTGCTCTTTTTAATGGGATTTTTTTCAGTATAGAAAGCTTTTTTTCATCATTCATTTCATGTTCAGGCCATAAAATAGCGCCTGGAGAAACACCGTTAACGCGAATATTTGGCGCCAGGTCTTTAGCCAGTGTTTTTGTCATCATGGCGACGCCGGCTTTTGCGATACAATAAATACTGTGATCGTGCATCGGCCGTTCGCTATGAATGTCAACAATGTTAACGACATTACCTTTGCGTTTTTTTAGCGTGCCGATGAGTGATTGAGTGAGAAAGAACGGTCCTTTCAAATTACTGTCGATAAGACTATTCCAGTCATCTTCGGTGGCTTGGTCAATTTTTGTTGGATAAAAACTGGACGCGTTATTCACCAGTGCGTCAACGCCACCGGCGACGTTCTTAGCAAAATCAGCCAATAGTCGAATGTCATCAATTGATGAGAGATCAGCTTGACAGCAGTGAGCAGAATCGGCTCGCGTCGAGTTGAGCTCCTGCGCCAATTCGGTTGCAGCCGCTGAAGAGTTACGATAGTGAATCAATACTATGTAGCCACGCCGATGCAGTTCGCGCGAAATTTC